>JABSPC010000181.1 GCA_013215515.1 Crocinitomicaceae bacterium | reverse complement strand
TAATGACAACGTTGACGCCGTGGTTTCATTCAGTCCGGGAGATTACTTCTCAGACGAAAAAGATCCTTTGGTTGAAATCCTTCCAAAATTTAAAAAGCCAATGTTCGTGACTTCATCGAAACGTGAAGTTGAAGACCTTACAGCGTTATTATCTGGAATGACTTTAACGAAAGATCAAATTCAGTTTATACCAGAATTTGAAGGCTATCATGGATCAAAAGCACTTTGGAAAGGTCAACCGAACGGTGACGAATACTGGAATGCGATTGAAGCTTTTCTAAAGAAAGTTAAATAAGCCACTTTCTTTGTGTCAGAACAACCTCAAATATTCACGCTTCAACAAGTCGTTTCTTCCATTCGAAAAACGATAGAAGAACGCTACAATAGAGAATATTGGGTCAAGGCGGAAATGCACAAATTAGGTCAGACTCGAGCGGGTCATTGTTATCCAGAATTGGTTCAGAAAGAAGACGGAAAGGTCGTTGCTGAAATGCGAGGCACCATTTGGAAACACAGCTTCGATAAAATCAACGAACGGTTTATGGAGGTTGTGAAAGAGCCATTAAAGGAAGACACTACCTTGCTAATGAAGGTCAAGGTCAACTTCCATGAAGTCTATGGAATAAGCCTTCAGATCAACGATATTGACCCCAATTATGCATTGGGCGAATTACAACGAGAGCGTGCCGAAACATTAAAAAAACTCCAAAAGGAAAACCTTCTCAATGCAAACCAACAAGTTCTGTTTCCAATGCTTCCAAAACGAGTTGCCGTTATTTCAGCGGAATCCAGCAAAGGACTTTCTGATTTTATGCAAGTAATTGAGCTAAACAATTGGAATTACAACTTCTTTACGATGCTTTTTCCTGCTACATTACAAGGAGAAAAAGCCGAGACAACGATAATTGCTCAACTGGAAAATATTAAACGTGTTCGAGATCATTTCGATATTGTTGTGATCGTCCGTGGTGGAGGTGGCGAAGTTGGAATGTCGTGCTATAACAACTTTAATTTGTGTAAAGCAATTGCATCATTTCCTATACCTATTCTTACTGGAATTGGACACTCAACAAACCTCACCGTTGCCGAAATGATATCGTATAGAAATGCAATTACGCCAACTGAACTGGGTGATTTTTTGATTCAAGCTTTCCACGAATTTGCCGTTCCAGTGAAAGACGCCATAAAGAGTATTAGAACGCATACAATGCAAATATTGGAACTTACCAAATTAACTCTTGCGAAAGTCAGCACATCGTTTAGTGCAGTTGCAACAGGAGCCTTAAGCAAAGAAAAATACGTGTTGCAAGAATTCAGAAGCGGTCTTCAATCAGGCGCATTAAGATCCTTTGAATTCAACAAAGAACGGGTTCGAAGGCTAGAACATTCAACGGTAAGTTCGGGTCGATTAATGATTCAAGACCAACGAAATGGATTAATCCGAATTACAGAACAGTTACCGCATTATTCTGAATCCCTTTTACTTAAAGAACAAAATAATTTGGATCGTTTGGTTCAATCCATTCGATTAATGGACCCAATAAACGTATTGAACAGAGGCTTTTCTATTACAACCCATAAAGGAAAAACCATTGATGCATCGAACAAGGTTCAAGTCGGCGACAAAATTTCGACGAGAACTGCTAATTTTACTATTGAATCAGAAGTAACCGCTAATAAAGAAGAAAATGAGCAAGGAAATTAAATATACAGAGGCTTTTGAGGAACTACAACAAATTGTAGCTGACATCGAAGACGGTGAAATTAGCGTTGATGAATTGAGCGTAAAAGTGAAGCGCGCTTCAGAATTGATCAAGATTTGCAAAACAAAATTGACATCAACCGAAGAAGACGTGAATCAAATTTTGAAGGAGCTAGAAGAATAAATTTCTATTACCCTCTATAAATATCCCCCCCTGCCAAGTCGTATTCTTATTTAATAGGGGGTGCTGAAAATTCAGTAGATGTCCCGAAATTATACGCACATATACCATTGACATTAATGAGATTCCCGATTAGCTTTGGAACGTGCTAATAACCAAGTTTATTAATTAATAATTCTTGAAGCTGACAATAATCCTATTTTTAATACGGAAGAATTTTCATTCCAAATACCCGTATTAACGCTAATTCCAATCAACTCCTTAGCCGTTGATGACATCAAAGTTGAATTCGATATGGAAATCATATCGCAAACAACCGAAACGTACGAGAGTACGGATAAAGGGCAGGTAAATACGGAGCAACGGGCTCAATTAAGAGGGAAAATTGGCTCTGATAATTCCAGCTCTAAATCATCAAAACGCAATACTTCAAAACTTCATGTAGAAGTACATGCCGGTCCCTTACCACTTCCAGTATGTGTAAATGCCATTTTAGAAATGTATACCAAGCCCATTTTACCTATTCCAAAAAAGAATCTAAATAATCCAAGATATTAGCTGATAACCTTTAAATAAACGAGTATGAATAACGAACAATCAATCCCTTGTCCGACTTGTCAAAACAAAATTCCTTTCGATCCTATTGCCTTGTTGCAGGGAGCCCAATTCGTCTGCTCTAACTACCAAGGAGTCGTTGGACTTGCAACTGACAGTAGACCAATCGTGGAAGAAACGATGGGTAAATTTGACGAAATGCGAAAAAACGCTGGTCAAGTTAAGAAAGTAGATGAGTAAACTAAAGGAAAATACGATGATTAGTTTTAAGAAATTTGTTGATGAAATTCATGACGCCATTCAAGAGGCAAATGAATCTTTAATGGGAAAAAGTGATGGTCTTTTGAATAATTACTTTGCTCGCAGTGATGAGGTTGAAACAATCCTTGCCAATTTAGACAATGCTATTGAGGCATCAGATAACGTTACCAATAAAGGCGTCGCGGCTACGACGGAAGACATCAAAAGAGCATCAGATGCACTACAAAAAGCATCAGATGCATTACGTGGCCTAAGTACAAAAACAGTTGATGAACTTCAGGATTTTGGAAATCTGAGCCCAAAAGTTGTAACAGTTGAATGCCCATATATCGATAAAAATGGCAAGTCAGCAAAAACGGAGATTCAGGTTCCTTTACTAACGCTAGTGCCATTGTCGCATATTGAAAAGGCCGCTTTAAAAGCCGATTTTGATATTGAGGTTGTTAATGATACTGTTCAATTGAATTTCACAAACCGGGAGAAATCTCAAATTCCGCACTAGCATTTGGTTAATTCATTTAAACATGATCCAAAAGGCCCAAAGTATTCAGCAACGATGCATTTGGAGGTAGGCGAAACCAGGACTACGAAGGAGGTCTATTATAGCGCCTACACCTTTGAGCAAAGAGTCTACCAGAGCTTCACTTATTAGGTCAAGAACAATACTAAAACTCCAAAACCAAACAGGTCGGAAAATCAATTCGATCCGTTTGATAATGATGCGTTTAAAACACCTCCTCCGGCTGAGAAAGCATTTGTCGTTAAGGAGCTTGAATCAACAAGTAAAATCAAGCAATTATTCTCTGTTTTTCTGGAAGCCGGTAAATCTGTGAAAGACAAATTGAAGAAATTCTTCAGAATCCAGCGCAAACGCAATTAAGAAAGCCTGATGAGTCGAGTACAAATAAAATTCACGCCCGAAACGGAAAAACAAATTCGCATTCGGATGGTGAAATTCAAAAAAAAGAAGATTACAAATTGGGGTAATCGTTGGTGTCTTGCTCACTGTAGTGATAATAGCCTTGCTAATTTGGCTTTAATCCCAATAAAAATTCCAATCTCCCTGATACACATCCGATAAAAAGGTTGTCAATAATATTCGGAAACGTGTTGAAGGGAGTGAGGAGTGTAACACTAAGATTGGCTACGCCATGTGGATCGGTCGTAAACTCCTTTTTAGATCGTTGGATCGTTCGTTCCTCACTGTTAGACTTTAGACGAACAGAATTCGACTTGTGTCTCCAATTCCAACCGTCCATTATTCTTTTTGCGCCCTTGCGGTTAAAAAATAACAGCTACGCTCCTTCTTCCATCAACAATTTAATGTCAAGGATTAGTTTGGAAACTTCTTCTTCAGAAGTCCCATCATAGTATCCGCGAATTCTAGATTTCCGATCTACAAGAACGAAATTATTGGTATGGATAAAATCACTTCCAGCATCACCAAGATTTTGAGCTTCGGCTGGTTTTAAGACGAAATAAGATCTTCTAGCGAGTTGGTACAGTTCCTCCTTGTCTCCAGTTAAAAAATGCCATTGCTTTGAATCAGCTCCATGACTATTCGCATACCATTTCATTTGGTCAACCGTGTCCACATCTGGATCTACTGTAAAACTTAATATTTTAAGGTCATCATTACGTCTAAACTGACTGTGAATCCGCTGCATCTGTTGATTCATCTTTGGACAAATCGATTTGCATGTTGTAAAAAAATATTCTGCAACGTGAATCTTGCCTTTTACCTCATCTGAAGTAATTGTTTTCCCATCTTGATTTAAAAACGTAAAGTCGCCAACGGTGTGCCCATAGCCAACTCGAAGCAGCTCAGGATCAACCATCTCTGAGTTTAAATCAACTGGATTGATAATCGGAAGTGGTTTCTCTTTATTCGCATCTAAAGACACAAAATAATACGTAAAGCCGATCCCGACAAAAATAAAAGTAGCTAGAAAAATAACTCTGTTCACGCCACAAAGTTAATGTTCTGAAAATGATTATTACTTTTAATCAACAAAGAAAATGATATGTCAATAAACACCGATTTACTAAAAACAATCTGCACTACACCAGGTGCACCGGGATTCGAACAAAAAGTACGCGAACTTGTTCTAAACGAGATTAAAGACCTTGTTGATGAAGTTGAAATAGACAACATGGGTAATGTTTATGCGATCAAGCGAGGGAAAATCCATAAGCGCGTAATGGTCGGAGCCCACATGGATGAAATCGGGTTTATAGTAACGCATATTGACGACAATGGATTTATCCGTTTTCATACACTTGGAGGTTTTGATCCAAAAACATTAACGGCGCAACGTGTAATTGTACATGGAAAAAAGGATGTAATTGGTGTTATGGCTTCAAAACCTATTCACGTAATGACAACTGAAGAGCGCAACAAAATTGCGAAAATCAAAGACTATTTCATTGACACTGGATTAACTGGATATGAAGTTAAAGAGCTGGTTTCCATTGGAGATTCTATTACCCGTGAGCGTGAATTTATCGAGATGGGTAATTGCGTTAATGGAAAATCATTAGACAACCGATTGGCCGTTTTTATTCTGATTGAAACACTTAGAAATCTTAAAGGAAAAGAAATTCCGCATGACTTATATGGTGTGTTTACTGTACAAGAAGAGGTAGGTATTCGTGGAGCAAATGTATCTGCAATGCGAATTAACCCAGATTTTGGCTTTGGATTGGACACAACAATTGCCTTCGATTTACCAGGTGCTGCTGAACATGAGAAAATCACAAAATTGGGCGAAGGAACTGCGATCAAAATTATGGATGCTTCCACCATTTGCGATTACCGAATGGTGGCCTACATGAAAAAGACAGCTGACAAACACGGTATTAAATGGCAACCGGAAATCCTGACCGCAGGCGGAACAGATACTGCTGGAATTCAAAGAATGACAGAAGGAGGTTCTATTGCCGGAGCAGTTTCAATTCCTACAAGACACTTGCACCAAGTTATTGAAATGGCGAATAAAGATGACATTCAAGGAAGTATTGATTTGCTTACGGCTTGCGTTAGTGAGTTGGATCAGCATGATTGGAGCTTTTAGAATATGAAGAATCTATTTTTATTTGGTCTAATTCTGCTTGTTGGAACGCTTTTTCTAGGATGCGCTAAAAAGAAAGTTGTAGACTATAAAGTGGTCATGACGATCGAAGATCGTTCTATTTCAACTTCTGCTGACATCGTAGACTTTTGCTTTGTCAATAAAAAAATTGGCTTTGCCCTTGGCTATGACGGCAATTCTGTCGAACTACATAAAACAGTAAATGGAGGCCTGAATTGGACACAAATCAGTGGACCGAATCCTTCATCAAATATAAGCTATGATGAAATTCACTCAATGCTATTTGTAGATGAGTACAATGGAATGATTTTAATTAACCGGAGACTATACAGGACATTAGATGGAGGATTGTCATGGGTTGAATTAGTTAATCAATTTACATTCCCGCTTGATGTAATTTTTGCCTGTCAAGGCGAAGACGGAAACATTTACGCTTTTGAAACAAATAACAGCAATGGCGTTTGTGAAATTTACAGACTAGATATGAATGGGTATGGTTATACAGTTGTGGCAACCTATCCATCGCTATATACTCACTTTGATACAG
>JABSPC010000180.1 GCA_013215515.1 Crocinitomicaceae bacterium | reverse complement strand
CTAAAGCAGTATTCTATTAATACAGCCAAGACCTATATTCATTTATTTGAGGTTTTTATAAATCATTACAAAAGCAAAGATCTTAACTGCATTAACGAAAATGATATAAGAACATATATGCAGCTACTTATACAGCAACAAAAATCACATTCATACATTAATCAAATGATTAACAGTATTAAATTTTATTATGAAGTTGTGTTAGAGATGCCCAATCGCTTTTATAGCATAGAACGACCAATTAAAAGAGACACTTTACCTAAAGTAATTAGTTTAGAAGAGGTTCAGCTTATCATTAATAACACCAATAATATTAAACATAAATGTATAGTTAGTTTGTTGTATTCTGCGGGTTTAAGAAGAAGTGAATTGCTCAATTTAAAATTCGAAGATATTGATAGTAAACGAATGGTGATTACCGTGAGAAATGGTAAAGGGAACAAAGACAGGCAAACAATTTTAAGCCCATTAGTACTAAAAGATTTGCGAACGTATTATTTAAAATGGAGGCCTAAAACTTATTTATTTGAAAGTCCTAATGGAGGCAAATACTCTCCTTCAAGTGTTTTGAGAATAATAAAAAGAGCCGCAAAAAAGAGTCGCATTAAAAAAAATATAACACCTCATATACTCAGGCACAGCTTTGCAACCCACCTATTAGAGAACGGGACTGACTTGCGATACATTCAAGTTTTATTAGGACACAATAGTACCAGAACAACAGAAATTTATACTCAAGTAGCTTTAAATAATATTAAAACGATTAAAAGTCCTATAGAATTCCTAAGTTTGAGCTAAACATATAATGCGAATAAAGTGCATATGCACTTTATTCGGTTGTTGGAAAACATTAAATTAAAAATCATGAAAAAATCAATCATAACAATAATTGTAACCTTTTTTACTACATGTATTTGTATTGGTCAAGAAGTTTTAGATTACTCGGGTACTGTACAAAATAGTGTTGATATAATCAAATTAAAAAACTCACATCATAATGCCAAAAAAAGCAGAAATGCTGCAATTATAATTAATGTCATCCCAAGTCCAAATCAATCAACTAATATTCAGGACATTGCTTTTGATGGAACATATTTATGGGTTGAAGGAGTTGATGAATATTTTATTCATCAAATATCTCCAGTTGATGGAAGCATAGTAAAATCAATACCTACAAGTGTGCAAAAACCTTATGGATTAACTTTTGATGGAGCCTGTTTGTGGTTGGCAGATAATCAAAACAAAATCATTCAACGAATCGATACTGCAAATGGTAACGTTTTACAATCTTTTCCAACTCCAGTCTTACCAAATAATAGCTATCCTGGAGGACTTGCATGGGATGGACAGAATTTGTGGCACAATGATATGTTGCTGTCAGCCAATGATTCCACTTATAAGCTTAATGCTACTGGACAAGTTATTCAGTCATATCAAGGTTTTGGAACATATTCCCAAGGTTTAACTTGGGATGGTCAATATTTATGGTCAACTGACAATCCAAGTAGAGAAATATATAAAATAGACGTTGCTACATTTTCTGTAATGGATACAATTAATGCTCCAGGAGGTCAATATCCAAATGGTCTGGCTTTTGATGGTCAATATTTGTGGGTTGCGAATAATGATGCAGATTCAATTTATCAAATTGATGTTGGGTTAATGCCAACAGGTAATTTTAATTTAAAACCAACACAAAATAAGTTCACTATTTATCCTAACCCAACAAGCGGTAATTTTTCCGTTGATTTAGGAGAAACCTACAACGCTGTTACAATTTCCATAACAGATT
>JABSPC010000018.1 GCA_013215515.1 Crocinitomicaceae bacterium | reverse complement strand
ATCAATTATTAATGTTAAATTAGCTATTGTAAACCAAACCTCATCAATTATGCTTCGCAATGTTTCTTATGCCTTGGTAAGCAGTATAATGCTAATCGGATTTCTTTTCAAATTTATGCATTGGCCAGGTGCAGGTCCGACTCTTGCCGTTTCTCTTGCGGCTATGGTTGTACTTTTAATAGAATATATAATTGATAAACGAAAGTCAAAATCGCCTGTTCAAAACATCCTTTACCCTTTATTGGGTGTCGTTCTCATACTTGGAATACTTTTTAAAATAATGAATTGGCCAACTGCGAATGTGCTCATTTCTATCTCACTAGTAAGCATGTCAGTTGCCTTCTTTGCTTGTGCATACAACATAAGAAAATCTATTCTAGCCATACTCCCCATGTTAATAGGTATTTCATTGTTTTTGAGCCTCTTTAAAATAATGCATTGGCCCATGCTTCCATATGCTTTCAATACTTCGCTTATCTCCTTTAGTATTTTGCTCCCAATAGTACTATTTGTAAGAGGTATTCAATTAAAACCAACAGCTCCTGATCTAAGCCGACACCTTTTTATTCTTGGAGGACTTACAATATTTTCTTCATCGTCTGATTATTATAACATTTTCTATCCGAAAGGAATAGCTTCTGCGGAGCCTATGGCCTCAATCCTTCTTATACTAATTCTTGTAATTCTAATTCTAGTAATTAAAAAAATCTTACAATTAGAAAATTTGAAAGAGCGCTTTCGAAATGAATATCTATTTCTCCAATGCCTTGGAGTCATTTTCACAATTGCGGTGTTATTTCAAGTATTGGTGGATAAATCATATATCTAGTTCTCTTAGGTCTTAGTGTCATTTAACAATGTAAAAAATCAATTATCTTGAACGAAGACATTTATTTAGAAAATAAGTTAGTGAAACTCGAACCTCTACAAGCGAAGCATTTTGATGACTTAACCTTAATTTCATCTGAGCACCCTGACTTACTTCAATACTCACCTTCTCTTTTCGGCACTGAAGAAAAGCTAAAACCCTACATTAAGAACGGTGTAGAACAAAGAAAACTTGGGAATCGTTATCCATTGGTGATTTACGACAAATCAAATGAGCGCTTTATTGGAAGTAGTAGCTAGGGCGGTATTTCTCATTATGACAAAAAACTAGAAATTGGCTGGACATGGATTGATAAATCCGCTCATGGCACCGGAATAAATATGCATATCAAATTCCTAATGCTTGAATATGCATTCAATGTGCTGGAAATGGAGCGAGTGGAATTCAAAACGGATAGTCGAAATATAGCATCAAAAAAGGCCTTAATAAAGATCGGGGCAACCTTTGAGAGTTATTAAATATTATTACATTTATCATAGTGAATAAATTCAAATCAATAGTGGCAATTGGGTTACTCGGCATCTATGGTGTTGTGGTAATGCACAATATGACACCTCATTTTGAATGTGAAACTGACTCGAAAATTACTGGTACTGAGTCTTCACATCACGCGCACACTGGAATTCATCACAGCCATCATGAAGATAGACATGATCATAATGATGCGGAAGCGAATTCCAACTGGTTTGAAGGCTTAATTGGACTATTAGGTGATCTTGAACATCATGAATTGGGTGAAGGACACTTTGAAAACTTTACTGCTCAATCGGAAGACTTTCAGGTTAATGCCTCGATTCAAGATGTTGTAGATCTTCCAGCTGCTGCAATCTTTAATAATCTCGTTGCGCTCTCATCAATTGAGGTAGCCGTAAATTTCGAAGGACCTCCATTACTCTATAAACGGCTTTATCGCAGTTCCACTCCTCATCGAGGACCTCCAACAATAGCTTAAGCAAAGTTACCCTTTGCATAGACCTGCCTTACATCAAAGGCGGGCGTTACTATTTATACCATTTTATCCAAGTCTCAATTATGAGCAAAAATCACATTGTATGAATTACAAGCATATCATCGTTCCGCTGGGTCTAATGCTAAACTTAACTTGTTTGGCACAATCCTCAATGGATCAAGCCTTGGAGTCCGTTTCTCGAAACAATAAAACCATCCAAGCGGCGAAGCAATTTGTAACAGCAAAGAAGTTAGAACATCGAACAGGAATTACTCCAGACAACCCTTACCTCTCGGCGGATTTCCTCATTGGAAAGAATTCTTCTTTTGGAAACCAATTCGATTTCGCTCTTATCCAAAGTCTCGATTTCCCTTCGGTTTATTTCAAAAAAGGAAACCTCGCAGATGAGCAGGATAGACTTCTCGACATTAGCATTGATGAGTTGCGTCAAAAGGTTCTTCTAGAGACTAAGGAAACTGTTCTTGAAATCATTTATTTAAATGGGCAGCAGAAAGTGGTGGAAGAAAGAAAATCCAATGCACAATCAATCGTCGATACTTATCAGAAGAAATTCAATTTGGAGGAAATCAATGCGCTAGAATTAAACAAAGCCAAAATTCAATTGCTAAACATTAAATCTGATCTAAGAAATATCAATAGTGGAATTAAGATGAAGGGAGATCATTTGTCTGAAATGAACGGCGGAGTTTCAATTCAAATTACCGATTCCAAATATACTATTGTGGAAGACTTACCTGAATTTAAAGTCCTTGAAAACACTATTGAACAAAATGATCCTTCACTAAAAAGTTTAAATCAACAAGCTCAAGTCAGTCAATCTTCTTTGGAACTCAAAAAGGCTATGACATTGCCGAAATTTGAAACAGGATACAGATATCAATCTGTTCTTGGGCAAACTTTTAATGGTGTTCACATTGGACTTAACATTCCTTTATGGCAACATAAAAACGAACTTAAAACTGAGCGTGCTAAAGCAGAGTTCGTCAAGTTGGAAATTGAAGAACATGAAATTGGGCATTCGTACGAAATCAAGGAGCTTTATGAAAACTATAAGAATTTGAAAATTGAATTCGAAGAATACCAAGAAGTTTTGAACGATCTGAATAGCTTCGAAATCCTTAAAAAATCGTTGGATTTAGGACAAATGGATTTCATAACGTACGCAATGGAAATCAATTTTTTCTACGATGCCGAAGATCAATTAAAGAATATTGAAAAAGAATATCAACTGGCAATCGCCAAGTTATACAAATACCAACTTTAAAATAAACGAAATGAAAAAGTCAATTATAATAGTAGCAGTATCAGCATTTTACTTAATGTCTTGTGGAAATTCAACAGATGATCACTCACACTCTGACGATGAAGGAGGACATTCTCACGAAGAGAATGATGAACACCACGATCATAATGGACACGGCCACGATCACGATCATGACATTCACGGCCAAGAAGATTTCGTTGTGGACTCAATTCAAGAAGAAGATGAAGGTCCGAATGATAGTCGACATCCCATGGACTCAGAAATTGAGACCTACTGCCACGTGCATGGAAAGTACCATGATAATGGTAAAATCCATAAAGAGGAAGAAAACGATCCTGATGTGCACGGTCACGACCATGACGGACATGATCATGACCACGGCGATCACAAACATTAAGAATGATGAAGAAATTAAGTATCCTTCTAGTACTCGGAGTCCTTCTTGGAAGTTGCCAAGAAACAACGGAAGATCACCACGAGCATAATGCTGATGAATTTGCGCAGTCGCATACTGTATGGACTGATAAAACGGAATTGTTCATCGAATACGCACCTCTTATTGTTGGTCAATCGAGTGAGTTTCTAGCTCATTTCTCGGACATTGAGGAATTCAGGTCAATCGACAATGGGCAAGTTACGGTGAGCCTAATAAAAGGAAAGAAAGGTATTCGTCATAAGGTAGATGCTCCTTCTTCCCCTGGGATTTTTAAACCATCATTGAAACCAAAAGAAAGCGGAATCTATGACTTGGTATTCGAAATCACCTCTGGAGATCTTTACGACAGAATAACAATCGAAAAGGTTGAAGTCTTTAGTTCTCAAGAAGAAATGATGAAGAAAGTGAAACATGAGGAACACAACCCTAATCAGATTTCATTCCTAAAAGAACAGTCTTGGAAAATGGAATTTGCGAATGCTCCGGTTCTAAAAATGAACCTTTACAATGTTATCCCAAGCAGCGGTGAAATTCATGCCGCAATTGGAGATGAAAAAACAATTGTAGCGACGACAAGTGGAATTGTAATGTACAGTTTTACTGATGTCACAATTGGAGCAGAAGTGAACTCAGGCGAACGGCTTTTCACGATCAGTGGTGGAAACATTAATGCTAACAATGTACAGACCGAATTTATGAATGCGAAGGCAAATTACACACGCGAAAAAGCAAACCTTGCACGAAAAAAGGAGCTTTACGATGCCGGCGCAATTGCGAAAACAGAATTAGAAAATGCTCAACTTTCGCATGACCTTGCTGAAAGTAATTATCAGAACATAGCGAATAACTACAGTCAAAAAGGCAAGTCAATCAACTCTACGAGTCATGGTTTTATAAAACAACTATTTAAGATTGAAGGTCAATACGTTGAAGCTGGAGAACCTTTAGCGATTATTGCACAGAACAAACGTCTAACACTCGAATCATTCGTGAATCAAATGGATTATGAAAAACTGAATCCTACTATTACGGCGAACTTCTCGTTCAATGGAAAAACCCACTCGATAGAAGAATACAATGGTAAGTTTCTTTCCTATGGAGTTTCTATTACACATTCAAGCCCAAAGATTCCTGTTTATTTTGAATTGGACAATACCGGCAACTTACTTCCAGGAAGCTTCGTTGAGGTTTGGTTAAAAACTGGCGTTTCTAAACAGGTCTTGACCGTACCCAAAACTGCTTTGCTTGAGCAATATGGGAAATACAGTGTCATTGTACAGCTCGAAGGTGAAACTTTCGAAGAAAGGGATATTATGATCGGCAGCTCAGATGGTATAAACGTAGAAGTTATCTCTGGACTAAAAGAAGATGAACGTGTTGTTACAGCTGGTGCATATCAGATTAAGATGGCTTCAATGAGTGGAGAATTACCTGCACATGGTCATGCACATTAATACTTGGATTTATGTTAAATAAAATTCTCGATATCTCACTAAAGAATCGCTTCCTCGTTTTAATGGCAGCTGTAGTTCTTTCCTTATCAGGAGTGTACATTGTGAAGTCAATGGAAGTCGATGTGTTCCCAGACTTAACAGCTCCAACAGTGACGATCTTAACTGAGTCGCACGGTATGGATGCAGAAAAAGTAGAACGACAAGTAACGCATAAAATAGAGACAGGGTTGAACGGTGCTTCAAACGTGAGAAGAATTCGTTCTTCTTCGGCTGCCGGTTTTTCCATCGTTTGGGTTGAATTTGAGTGGGGCATGGATATTTATCGCGCACGCCAAATAGTGAGCGAAAAAATTCCAGCAATTAAGGAACTACTTCCAAAAGGAGTTGGTGAACCAACGATGGCACCTGTCTCGTCAATCATGGGTGAAGTAATGCTTCTTTCTGTCACTTCAGACTCTTTATCTCCAATTGATTTAAGAACCATTGCGGATTGGGATATCAGAACTAGGATCAAGGCAGTAAATGGAGTTGCCAATGTCGTAGTAATTGGTGGTGAGTTCAAACAATACCAAATTTTGGCTTCTCCAACAAAAATGGACTTTTACCATGTGACGCTCAAAGAACTTCAAGCTGCAGTAAAAAAATCAAACGTAAGCGCAACCGGTGGATTCTATAATGAATTCGGAAACCAATATGTAATTAAAGGAGAAGGTCGAATAAATTCTCCTGATGATATTGCGGGATCACTAATCAAGAAAATTGGGGATACGCCGATCTTAATTGGGGATGTAGCTCAGGTTAAAATTGGTGGGTCGGACAAAATTGGAGATGGATCCAAGAATGGAAGTCCAGCCATAATTTTGACCATAACAAAGCAGCCACAAACAAATACCATTGAACTGACTCGAAATTTAGATGCGGCTATTGATGACCTTAGGTCTTCCCTCCCGTCTGATGTAAAGATCAACAATCAAATATTTCGTCAAGGTGATTTCATTGATGCATCAGTTGATAATCTTCAAACAACGTTGCTCGAAGGTGCATTTTTTGTCGTCCTAGTTCTATTCATATTTCTAATGAATTGGAGGACCACTATCATTTCTCTTTTGGCCATCCCTATCTCGTTGATCGTTTCCTTTATCGTTCTTCAAGCAATGGGATATACCATCAACACAATGAGTCTTGGAGGCATGGCAATCGCGATTGGTGCATTAGTAGATGATGCCATTATTGATGTTGAAAATGTATTTAAACGTCTGCGTGAAAACATTCTAAAACCAGTAGCAGAAAGGGCAACGACATTAAGCGTTGTTCTTTCTGCTTCTCGAGAAATTCGAAGCTCGATTATTATAGCAACTTTAATTATCATTGTTTCCTTCGTTCCACTCTTCTTCTTGGGAGGCATGGAAGGTAGACTCCTTCAGCCTTTGGGAATTGCATTTGTGACTTCTGTTCTTACATCTCTTTTTGTTGCAATTACACTTACACCTGTACTTTGCAGCTATTTATTGGGTCGGAAGAAACTTCTTAAGAAGCGATCAGATGGAACCCGAGTTGAGCGCTTTTTGCAATCAATTTACGGCAAGACTTTGAAACTATTTTTACGCTTTCCAAAATTGACTATCGCTGGGACAGTTGTAGTCTTTGTAATTAGCTTGTTTTTCGCATCAACTTTGGGAAGGAGTTTCTTGCCTGAATTTAATGAAGGATCACTGGTAATTACTGTAGTTGGCCCTCCTTCAATGTCATTAGAAGAAAGCAACAAGATTGGTGTAATGACTGAAGAAATTCTACTTTCGATGTCTGAGATTAATGTTGTTACCAGGCGAACTGGAAGGGCAGAACTGGATGAGCATGCACTTGGAACAAACACTTCTGAGGTGGATGCACCCTTCACGCTTTCGGGAAGATCAAAAGAAGACTTTTTGGCTGAAGTAAGAGAGAAACTTGCCGCAGTACCTGGAGTTAACATTTCAATAGGAATGCCTATCGTGCATCGGATTGACCACATGTTGTCAGGAACAAAAGCCAATATCGCCATCAAAGTATTTGGCAATGACCTGGGTAAACTATTTTCAACATGCAATGCAATCAAAGCCTCAATTACTGGTATCAAAGGAGTTGTCGATGTTGCAGTAGAACAGCAAATTGAAATTCCACAAATTAAAATTACTCCAAAACGTAATATCTTACCTCAATATGGACTTACGGTTGATGATGTTACAGAATTCATCGATGTGGCTTTTGCTGGTCAAGCAGTATCAGAAGCTCTTGAAGATGAACGGAATTTCGAAATCGTTGTGCGCTACGACTCAACATCGCGTGGTAGTATTGATAAAATGCGACGTGCTCTAATTG
>JABSPC010000179.1 GCA_013215515.1 Crocinitomicaceae bacterium | reverse complement strand
TATTGCTTTTTTCATGATATAGCAGTTTTGGCTTTGAGAGCTTAAGATACAGTTTCTAATTCTTATAGGCTCTGTTCCTTTTCAACTTCTCTTTTAATTTCACTACATTTAACAATATCAAACTACTCAACATGAGACACTTACTGCCAGCTCTCGTAATCATTCTAAGTTATTCTTCAGCATTTTCGCAAACCAATATCTCCGTTACAAGTAGCGAAGCGGAACAAATAATTTTTGGTAATAATAATATCTCAAGCTACCCTGGATTGAATATAGTTTCGAACCACGAAGATGTTCTGTGCAACTTACAAGATCAATTGTCCACGGATTCGATGCTGGTTTATCTTGAAGAATTACAGAGTTTTTATACCCGTCACACACATTCTGATCCGATTTCTGATACACTAGGAATTGGTGCGGCACGTCGTTGGTGGCGTTGAATGCGGAACCACATCTTCACCTCCTAGCTGTCCGGGGTTGGGACATATCGATAGTTTGCAATTGCGAATATTTTCTAGCAGTACGTTTGCAACTTCTTCCAGAAACTTGGCACGAACAACGAAAATGTACTACGATGAAAAAATCATTGATGTAGCAGACATTCCTATGACAATAAGCATCATTAACAGAGAAGACCGTGTAGGGCGAGGAGGAGATCACATTCCGTTTAGAGAAAATAGCTACCCAAGTATTCGTTTTACATGCGCCAATGAACATGGTGATGCTGATGTTTCAGATCCTAATTATTCTGATCGGCAGCATACTTCAAGTGACATTTTGGGAATTGACCTCAACAACGATGGACAATTGGATCAATATTATGTTGATCTGAATTACTTAAAAAGAAACGCTTTTATAAATGGAGGAACGATTACTTTGCTGGCATCTGGACCAGAAACTCCAACTGCAACACTATTTGATGAACCAACAGGATTAATACTGTCATTTCAAGCTGATCCTGAATTTACAGAATATAGAGTTGGGGTACGAGCGATTTCTTCATCCGTTTATTTTGATGAGGTTTACAGAACTACCGATACTTCATTTATAATTCCAAATCAATCCACCCTTAGTGTTCGATTTCTCTCAATCGCAGCAATAGACTCTGAGGGAATAATGAGCCCTTTTGGAATTGATTATTATGCTGTTTCTGACACCGATACTCCAGCAGGAACCATTGATGATTTACCTTATGGAATTAACTGCGCAACAGCCGAATTGCCTGATTTTGAAACGATGGAATTAAGTCCATACGTTTTGACCTGTTATCCAAACCCATGGGACGAATCAACGACAATTTCTATCATACCACATTTCGTAAGTTCGGATGGGAAAAAGGCTATTATTGAAGTGAGAGATTTACAAGGTCGACTTCAACTCCGCTCAGAATTTGTACTCAAGAGTTACGCCAACACAATTTCAATTCAAGATCAATTGAAAAGCGGAATGTACACCTACTCGCTTATTGTGGATGGCATTTTAATTGAGACGAAAAGAATGATAAAGTTACGGTAATTATTCAATCTCTTCTATGCTTGTCTTTCTCTATATGAATAAGAGAAAGACAAGCATACCTAGATTCGCGAGAAATGCGACAAAGAATACCACCCACATTGGTATTATATAATCGCTTCTTTCGTCCAATGCGCTCACATATTGCTTGAGCAAAATAGAAATGATGAATGCCATCCAAAAAACGGAACCAAATACATTCATTGAAAGCATATGAAGCGCTTCACCGCCCTCCCCAATCCATTTTGAGCCAATGATATCCATGTAATAAACGAAGTAGATTAGAACCTGACTGATAACTACAGTCAATGAACAAATAAGCATATACTTAATGAGCTTCTTCACTATATCTTTATCCTCCGCATTCCACACGTTTGTGGTTTTAATAAGATTTAAAAAGTGGATATGATTCTCTAATCGTTAATTACGACGGGAATAAAATTACCGAGTTTCTTGGAAGTGGAACTTTTGATTATACACGCATTCAATTGGGATATCATATAGCAAAACCTACAATCCCTAAAGCTAATAATTCTAGCTATCCAATTATTAATTCTAGCTACTTACAACACCCGCGGGGCCAATACATTCCGGAACTGTATCAAAGTATTAATTTATTTACAGGGAATCAATATCAACAATCTGATTACCTGTGGAATATTACGGCGACCCACGAAATCGGTCAATTGGACAAACAAAACCGACGAATCGGAGTTTGGCAGTCTTACAACCTTCAAGGGAAATTGTACAAAACTGAAAAGTATTTAATTCCTTGGAAAGACGAACAAGCTGAATTAATCAATGCTCAATAATTTAGTTCCAAAATAAATGGGTCGGCTTCCGATAGATATTCGAAGTTGGCCCTATTTTTTATCTGTCATTGGTGGAACTAAATTAATTCTCATTCCAGAGATGGAATTCGTACCTTTGTATAAATCAACAAGATGCGACTACTTACACTCCTTTTCTTCTGCCTTTTTGGATTTTTAAGTTCGGCCCAGACAGCATTTCAAACTGCATATTCTGCCAATCCCCATGTTCCATCTGGTGTACTAGAAGCCGTTGCTTGGACGAATACACATATGCTCCATCTCAATCAAACCACTCAAGGATGCTCTGGAATGCCTCAGGCTTATGGTATAATGGGACTTCACGATGACGGCAAAGGCTATTTCATTGAAAATGGAAATTTAATCGCAAACCTTTCTGGAATCAGCGTTGATGAACAAAAAAACTCAGAAGCAAAACAAATCGAGGCATACGCTAAATCATTCAATGAACTAATGATCGATAATGGTCTCACAAACAAAAACGATCCCGTTGAAATTAGTAAAATCCTAGGGCAACTTTCAGAGATTCCAAGCACCGGAGTCGTAAATGTTTTAGCCCGAGACATACAGACATACTCCATTTTGAAATTTATGGGGTCTGACGATAAGGCTGCTCTATATGACTTTTCAACCCATCACTTCAATTTAGAATCAATTTTTGGTGCTTCGAACTATCAAGTTCTTTCTTCGCCTCAAATTAAATTTACAGCCAACGGAATTAAAAGTAAAAATGGCGTTTCCTATCTCCCAAGTGAATCCAAATCAACAGAATATGGACCTGCAATTTGGGATCCTGCTGCAATATGTAACTTCAGCTCTAGAAGCGGAACTGCTATTTCAGCTATTACTATTCATACGGTACAAGGAACATACGCCGGAGCAATTTCTTGGGCACAGAATTGTGCATCAAGTGTTTCTTATCATTACGTAATTCGATCTTCCGATGGGCAAGTGACCCAAATGGTTAATGAAGCCGATAAAGCTTGGCATGTCGGAAGTGAAAATCCATATACGATTGGATATGAACATGAAGGATACGTTAACAATCCTAGTTGGTATACTGAAGAAATGTACAACAGCTCCGCAGATTTAAGTCGAGACATTGTTAATAGTGGATATGGAATTCTCCCTATAAGAACGTATTATGGAGCATCGTCATTGGTTCCACAAACCTTAGGAGGATGTACTAAAATCAAAGGACACCAACATTTCCCAAATGCAACGCATACGGACCCTGGGATTAATTGGGATTGGGAAAAGTACTACCAACTGATCAACAATGCACCGACGATTAATACCCTGACCAATCCGACAGACACCTTTTATGATACGGGAGGTGTTTTGGGCGATTATCAAGATGATGAACGTGAAATATGGCTAATTCAACCAACAAATGTGCTTTCCATTACTTTGGATTTTACAGCCTTTAATCTCGAAACAGGCTACGACAATATGTTCATTTACGATGGCGATTCACTGAATGATCCATTAATAGGTTCTTATTCGGGAACAAATTATCCTAGTCAAATTATTTCAACAGGAGGTTCCTTATTGGTCGAATTTAGAAGTGATTGTGGAACTGTTTCTTCAGGATGGGAAGCCACGTATTCATCCGTTCCGCAAAACGTTTCGCCTCCAACAACGACAATAATAACAAACTCCCAATGGCAAACAACAGACTTTACCGTTGACTTCATTGACTCCGATACAGAAAGCTCAATAATTGAACGCTTCTATTTAATCTCTGAAAAATCACTAACCGAAAACAGTGCCCACGGACATGGAGATTTTGGTTTTGCAAAAGAGTCCTTTAATGACAATGATCTCAATTGGACAGATGTTACTGGAAGCTACGACATTGTAGCAGATGCTTTCCAGTTTCAAGACACATTAGAGCAAAATTCAAATAGCTTTATGCTCGTTGACCAACAAAGCAGTCAATCTTACCTTTACGAATGGAGCCAAACGATAACAAGTTTCGCTCCAAATCAGCGCGCTGGGCTTCATTTCTTTTGTGATGACCCAACATTAAGCAACCGAGGAAATTCCTATTTTGTATATCTCAGATCGAACGATAATAAAGTTCAAATCTATTCGGTTGACAACAATGTTTACACTCTAGAAAATGACGTTACATTTACTATAAATGAAGGACAAGAATACAATTGTAAAGTATGGTACGATCCTGGAACTGGTTGGATTAAATTTTTTATTGACAACGATTTGGTGGGTTCTTGGCAAGATTTAAGTCCTTTAACTTCTGGTAATTCAATATCACTTAGAACGGGAGGCTGCAATGCTCTATTCGACAATGTACACGTTTACAAATCAAGGCCTGCACAAGTAATTATTTCCGTAGGTTTCAGTCAAGAAATGAGTATTGAAAGTGAAAATGCAATTGAAAGTGGTTTTGTAAATTCCATGGTAATTGACAGCACAAATGATATTTCAGCGGTTGATGAAGCGGCATATTTAATTGATTTTTCAAACCCTCAAGTAATCTTCTTGCACGATGGAACAGGCGCTGATGTTGACACATTCCTTACTTCCACAATAGCTGCCAATTGGGAAATTGAAGATATTCATTCTGATATTTCAAATTTTGAAATCGCTATAGGAACATTACCAAATCTGGATGATGTTTACCCTTGGACCAGTAATGGAATAGCTCCTACTTTTTCTACAGTATTGAACAATCCCATTTACAATCAAGTGTATCATATTTCCGTACGAGCTACAAATGGAGCAGGATTGGACGAAACTTATATCTCTAATGGCCAGCGTTACGTTGATGATTTGAATTTAATACAATCAAAACTGGAGGTCATGATTCTATATCCGAACCCAGCAACCGATATTATTTCTTTCTCGAATGGACCAGCCGCATTCGATTTAATGATTTTAGACAATAATGGAAAGGTTTGTCTCTCTGAGCGTGTATCTGGTGGAAATCCTGTTAACATTAATAATCTTGCAAAAGGAAAGTATACTGCTATTATTAAAGTAGACAATCAATTCATTCCTAAACAATTTATTAAGCACTGAGTCAATTCTTACCGCTCAAATTTAGACACAAAAAAGCCCGTCTCGGATGAACCAAGACGGGCTTTATATATTTTAAGAGATGTCTATCCTTCTTTAGACTCTTCAGCAGCTTCTCCTTCTTCTCCTTCTTCTCCTTCAGTTTCTTCTTCCTCTTCGTCTTCACTTGCACCTCTAGCCATTTTGACTGAAACTACAACTGCACTAGCAGGTTCCAAAACTTCAACTCCTTCAATTTCCAATTCAGAAACACGGATTGAACTACCAATTTTCAAATCAGTAACGTCAATAGTAACCGCTTCTGGAAGAGCACCTGGCAATCCAATCATTCTCAATTTTCTATATGGTTGTCTCAATTTACCACCATTCATCACTCCGATTGGAGAACCTTCCGTTCTTAAAGGAAGACTAACTTTAACTGGTCTAGCATCATCCAATTCTAAAAAATCAATGTGCATCGGTATATCTTTAACCGGGTGCATTTGAAGATCTTGAATGATCGCTATTTTCTTTGTACCATCAATGTCAATTTCTACTTGGAAAATATCCACAGAGAAAATGATTTTTTGTACATCTACTGATTTTACAGAAAAGTGAGTTTGCTCACCTGATCCGTAAATTACACAAGGTACCATTCCAGCAACTCTTTGTGCTGCAGCGTCCTTCTTTCCTACGTTCGTTCTTAACGAACCGCTCAATTGCGCTTTTTTCATTATTTATTATTTAGATTATAAAATGTGAACTTATTGATTGATTATTAACCATACGGCGAATAACATCACCGAATAAATCAGTAACAGTCATAACTCTAATTTTGTCATGAGGCTGTTTCAACGGAATTGTATCCGTAACGATTAATTCAGCTATTGCAGAGTTTGTTAAACGTTCAAAGGCCGGTCCTGAAAGAACGGCATGCGTACAAAACGCTCGAACACTAAGTGCTCCTTTTTCCATGAACAAATCGGCTGCTTTCGTAAGCGTTCCAGCTGTGTCGATCATATCGTCAACAAGGATAACATCCTTCCCTGATACATCACCGATTACAGTCATTTCTGCTATTTCATTTGCTTTTTTACGCTGCTTATGACAAATCGCAAGACCAATGTCCAAACGCTTAGCGTATGAATTTGCTCTTTTCGCTCCACCTGCATCAGGCGCTGCCATAATTAAGTTTCCAGTATTTAATTTCTCTATCTCTGGAGAAAAAATCGTTGATCCGTATAAGTGATCTACTGGAACTTCAAAGAATCCTTGAATTTGGTCTGCATGTAAATCCATTGTCATGATACGGTCGATTCCCGCAGCCATTAGCATATTCGCCACCAACTTTGCACCGATAGCAACTCTTGGCTTATCCTTGCGATCTTGACGAGCAAAACCAAAATAAGGAATAACAACAATGATCTTATTTGCTGAAGCACGCTTAGCTGCATCAACCATCAATAACAATTCAAAAAGATTGTCAGAAGGAGGCATTGTAGATTGTACAATAAAAACATCTTGACCTCTTACAGTTTCCTCAAAAGAAACCTGAAACTCACCATCGCTAAAGACAGTAGTTGTAACGTCACCTAGTCCAACACCGTAAGAAGCAGCTATTCTACCAGCTAACTTTTCAGACGCTTGACACGCAAATATTTTAATTCCTGAAGACATAATCATTCTTTGAGTGCGCAAAGGTAGGGATTTCAAGCCAAATTAGTCACTTAAAGACAGATAAATAGCTAACCTTTTTTCTTCCGCTTTTTCTTTCGCTTGAATTCGATATCTCTATCGTTGATAATTCCAACACGCAGGGAGACAAAAAACGTATTCGTTTCGAAGTCTTTAGGACGCACCATAAAGTGGTAACCTGTCTGGAAATGAAGTAACCATAGCTTAAATCCAATAACGGGTGCTATGCCAATTTTCCCTTTATCAAAGTCTGTTCTGAAGAATAAATTCGCGCCGTATGTTAAGCCAATTCGATGTGGCTTAACCCAGTATCCAGCATCATATCCTAAGACTTTATATTTGAAATTATAATTGAATCCCATATGTGCTGCATGGGTAACAGAATTCGAAAGTTTTATTTTTTTCCATTGCCGTTCAATCCCAATTTCCGGAACAAGATATTTACCTTGCTGCAAACCAAAATACGGCCCTGTCTTTTTCACATTGACTTTAAACAAAGGCTTTCTCCCTCGGTTTATGAAATTACCTTGCAAGTCTTGGGAAAACCCAAAACTGGTGCTACAAACAAAAAGAACAATTAAAATTCTACTCATCTTTCTTTTTTGGCTTCTTATCCTCGTTCTTACTCTTATTCTGTTCAAACGTATTTTTTAAGAAGATCGTACTTTCTTCAAATGCGGGAATGGTTGCAGTTATAACGGCTTTAATCGGATTATACATTAACGATCCTGATTTCGTGTCTTCATCTATGACATCGTTTCGTTGATCATACGCATCCGTGATTATAATAAATCCGCTTATGTAAAAACACATTTTAACAAGCCCTATAAACAAACCTGCAAACTTGTTGAGGGGAGATAAACGAACAATCTTCACCACTTTTTCAATGGCCTTTCCAGCAAAATATACCATTGCGCCGACTGCCAAAAATGTAATGGCAAATGCAATTACGGGAACATATTCAGATTTAGAAC
>JABSPC010000178.1 GCA_013215515.1 Crocinitomicaceae bacterium | reverse complement strand
GACACTCAAATCATTGTCCCATTTCCATCTGTTTTGCTCATAATCAGCAGATGCACTAACATACCCACTAAGTGAAATATTATTTCTACCACCAGCATTCCAATTAATAAAGGCGGATTGAGTTCCATTAGCACCATACAATGAGCTTAGTTTCCAAGGTTTATTGATTGTGTCCGTTACCTTAGTAACGCTGTCGGTTTTATCTTGAGCCATTGAAAAACTACTGATCATCAGGCCGATAAATAAAATTATTTTATTCATGTCGTAAAAGTTAAGTGCCGCAAAAATAGAATAAGCGCGACGAATATCCTCCTATCTCGGGATTTTTATCTCAACTACGTAATGTTGGTCAGCCGAGTGAAATGATCACGCCATCGGCTGGTGTAAGTCCTAAGAATTGCGTAAATTCGCGTGGAATAAAAAAGACCAAACAATGAGTAAAGAAGTATATATAGTAGCAGCAGTAAGAACTCCAATGGGAAGTTTCGGAGGAGCGCTATCAACTGTGCCAGCTACAAAACTAGGAGCAACGGCTATTAAAGGAGCTTTGGATAAAGCAGGTGTTTCAGCTGATAAAGTTGGCGAAGTTTTTATGGGGAATGTTCTTCAAGCGAACTTAGGACAAGCTCCAGCGAGACAAGCTGCAATATTTGCTGGAATTCCAAACACTGTTCCATGTACTACTATTAATAAGGTATGTGCATCAGGTATGAAAGCGCTTTCATTGGCAACTCAATCTATTTTATGTGGTGACAATGATATCGTTATTGCGGGTGGAATGGAGAACATGAGTAGTGTACCTCACTATTACAATGCGAGAAATGCAACCAAGTTAGGTGATGTGAAAATGATTGACGGATTGGTGAAAGATGGACTAACTGATGTCTACAACGCTGTTCACATGGGAGTTTGTGCTGATAAATGTGCAACTGAAAACAACATATCAAGAGAAGATCAAGATAATTTCGCAATTGATTCGTATAACAAAGCTACGGCTGCTTGGGAGGCTGGTAAGTTTGATGATGAGATTGTTCCAGTTGAAGTTCCTCAACGTCGTGGTGATGCTATTATCGTTAATAAGGACGAAGAGCACACGAATGTTAAAATGGAAAAAATCCCTCAGTTGAGACCCGTATTTACAAAAGAAGGAACTGTCACTGCGGCAAATGCCTCTACATTAAATGATGGTGCTTCTGCTCTATTGTTAATGAGTAAAGAAAAAGCTGAAGAATTTGGAGTGACTCCAATCGCTAAAATAGTTGGATATGGAGATGCTGCACACGAACCGGAATGGTTTACTACAGCTCCCTCAAAAGCAATTCCTGTCGCTTTAACAAAAGCGGGATTGTCCGTTGACGATATCGATTACTGGGAATTGAATGAAGCATTTTCTGTTGTTGGAATTGTAAACACTCAAAAATTAGGACTTGATCCTGCGAAAGTTGATGTAAACGGAGGCGCAGTTGCTCTTGGACATCCTCTAGGAAGTAGCGGGTCTAGAATCATTGTAACATTAATTAACGTTCTAAAACAAAATGGTGGTAAATATGGTGCTGCTGGAATTTGTAACGGTGGTGGCGGTGCTTCGGCTATGGTTATTGAAAACGTATAGGAAGAATTCAATATATTTTGTTAAAAGCGTTTCTTGGTTCAACCGAGAGACGCTTTTTTAGTTTATTGATTAATTTAGAAGTTTAATACGAATTATGAAGCACTTCTCTATTATCTTATTAATCGCCTTCCTAGCAGCTTGTAGCTCAAATGAAACCACTTCAACGAAACCAAAGGAAAAGGTTGAACTACCAACTCCAGGAGTAAATGCCGCTATTAGAGTTTCACTTATCGTTCTTGGAACAGTCCAAGATGCAGGATCTCCACAAATTGGCTGTGAAAAGGATTGCTGTAAAGGATTGTTTGTAAACCCAAAACAAGATCGAAAGGTTGTTTCCCTAGGTGTTATTGATGCTGAGAACAAAAAGAAATACTTATTCGACGCTTCACCAGATATTATTTCACAAGTAAAACGATTGAGTCGGCTTGGTTTTGACAATGGTAAAGAAGTTCCAGATGGTATTTTTCTAACGCATGCGCATATAGGACATTATACAGGTTTGATGTACTTAGGAAAAGAAGCAACAAATGCCAATCGTG
>JABSPC010000177.1 GCA_013215515.1 Crocinitomicaceae bacterium | reverse complement strand
GTTCTCTGGGAGTATTGTTCTCTGAGCAGTAACGTCATTCCCTGAAAATAAGACAAAAAAGAAAATGCAATAGGTAACCTGGTGTAGAAAATACTTCACGATAACATGGTTGTATAGAACATAAGATAACACGTTGCAAGGTGGCGAAGTATTTCCGAATAACCAATCCCTTTCGGAACAAAAAAAAGGCCTTCGGAACAATCTAAACTATCGCGACTTTGGAATCAATAGTTTTAGAAGTACTAAATCATTTGTATAATAAAAAAACATTAATTTCATTCTATGAATTCAAATAATACTGCGGTCATATTAATAGGTTATCAAAACGACTATTTTTCAAAGAATGGAATATTAAACGGGGTCGTACAAGAAACCTTAGGTGAATTGAATATTATTGAGAACACCTTGAATTTAATTAATGGTCTACCTGAAGATTTGACTATTATTTCTACGCCTATACTTTTTTCAGATGATTATTCCGAACTAATAAAGCCCATTGGAATATTAGAAATCATTAAAAATGTAGGGGCATTCAAGGCTGGAACTAAAGGAGCAGAGGTAATCCCAGAGTTAAAGAATTTGGAAGATATGATAATTGAAATCCCTGGTAAACATGGCCTCAACGCTTTTATTGGTACATCTTTACACGACTTCTTACAAGAAAAAAATATTTCCAATGTTGTTTTAGCAGGGTGTATTTGCTCAATTTGTATTGATTCAACAGGTAGATCAGCATTCGATAAAGGACTGGATGTTGTGATGCTTTCAGACTGTATAACAGGAAGGACATTATTTGAACAAAATTTTTATTGTGAAGAAATTTTTCCTCTGTATTCGAAAGTAATGAATTCTTCAAGTTTAATTTCCAATATTCATGCCGTATAAATCATTAGAAACACAAATTCAATATAAATTAATTGAGCACCTTTCATCAACTAATAAAAACCTTCTTGAAGAAATTGAAAAAGGAAAGCTAAGAGAAAAGAAGATTGAAGCCATATTGAATGAAAAGGAGATTCTTTTAAAAGAGGTGAACCATCGCGTAAAGAACAACTTGAGTATAATTCTTGGCTTACTATCTGTACAAATAAAATTAAGTAAATCAGATGAATTGAATTATCTCCTTCAAGAAGTACAGGGCAGAATACATTCGATTTCCATATTGCACAATATAATGCATGATCCTAAAGGAAAAGGCCAAATATCATTGAATTCCTTCTTAACCAAAATTATACAATTCAACCTTGACAATGATTCCAATTGTACAATTAATTGCCCAGAACTTAATGGCTACTTTGATAAGTTCTCATCCCTCGGAATGGTAATTCACGAACTTGTTATGAATTCATTAAAGTATGCTCATAATCCAAATGAAGCTCTTCACGTTTACCTTTCAATAATTGATAACAATAATACTTTAAAGGTACATTATACGGATAACGGAAGTGCCATAACAAGTTCAGATAAATTAAGTCCCGGATTTGGAATGAATCTGATAGAAATTCTTCTCGGCTCTAAAGAGCAGTCCAATTTACAGTATGATGTTTCTGAGGGAAGAATAATAGTTGAATTCGAGTATTGCATCGATTATATTGGCTATAATCGAGTAGACGGCTCCGCCAGATAAACTGACGGAGTGCGCCTCTCACACCACCGTACGTACGGGTCTCGTATACGGCGGTTCACTGAGCATACTGTAAAAGCTCTTTTCACCATTTACAGCTTTGTTATACTTTTC
>JABSPC010000176.1 GCA_013215515.1 Crocinitomicaceae bacterium | reverse complement strand
TGTATATTCATTTAAGGAAAATTATTCCAATGGGCGCTGGGATGGGAGGAGGTTCATCTGATGCAACATATGTTCTTTTGGCGATAAACGAAATTTTCGAATTGAAGCTCTCAAATGAAAAACTGGAAAGCTATGCTGCTCAACTGGGAAGTGATTGCGCTTTCTTTGTTAAAGGCGGAGCACAACTATCAACAGGTAGAGGTGAGGTATTGAGTCCAATTGAACTTGATTTATCAGGAAAGTATTTGAAAATTATTAATCCTGAAATTCATATTTCTACGGCTGAGGCATATTCAAATGTTAAAATGGTTGACGGTAATTCAATTTCCAAGGTTTTGGCTAACCCACTTGAGTTATGGAGAGATCAATTGCAAAATTCCTTCGAAACGCATGCCTTTAGAATGCATCCTGTTCTTAACGACATAAAGAGCGGGATGTTTAATGAAGGTGCAGTATATGCTTCAATGTCGGGAAGTGGGGCTACACTTTTCGGGATTTATAATGAAAAGCCTAAATTGAACAGTGGCTATAATTTAGAATGGGTGTTTGAATTGTAGACCATTTACGATTTAATTCTTAACTGTTCAACTTAAAGCGTCAACCCTTTCAGATATTCTTTTTCGAGAATTAAACTGTCTAATGCAACCCTATTTATATGAGAAGCATTATAACAGTAAATCTCTGAAATGAAAATATATATATTTATTGTAACGTGTTTATTGATCTTAATGTCTTGTAAAAAAACGATTCCTGTTTTAATAGACAATGAATGGCTGTTGATTGGTTATTCAATTGATGGAAATTATCAAGACGTTCAAGGTCAAAATCATTTGTACAATTTTATCGATAAAGAAAATGCAAGTTATTCGCCTGGACCCGGAAATTGCAATACCGTTTCAGGTAATTATAAAATTACAAAGTACGGTCAAATTGAATTTGGAAACGATTGGTTCTCTACCGAAGTAGGGTGTGAGGAGATGGGGTTGGAGATAAATCTTTTTGACATGAATGAATATGAAGTTGGAGAATCTGATCTCAAACTTTCCAAGGGCGGCAATTATATGGTTTTTGTAAAAATATAATTGCCTTAAAAAGATAGGGCGATTTCTATCGTTTCACCAATTTTTTCGTTACCACATTTCCGTTGTATAGAGTAATTTTAACAACATAAATCCCTTTTGATAAATTAAGAATGTCCAATGAAACAGATGCGTTGGACACTTCAACTGACTTCACAACCTTTCCACTTAAATCGATAATAGTGATTTCGCTTAAATTAGATTCACTTGAGGCAATCGTTATTGAATTTGAACTTGGATTTGGAAACAAAGCAACGTTGTCATGCAATTCAATTTGAGTAACTGAAGCTTCGCTATTTGGGTCAGCTTCAAAATGGAATACTCCTCCTAGATCTTGGCCTACAAACATATTTAAGTTGCCATCATTGTCAATGTCCTTAACTGCGAACGAGCTGAAGGCTTCAACATCAATACTCAAATAATGATCGGATACCATGTGAAAAGGTTCACCAGTTCCCAAATTATTATCGATGCTATCGTAGTAGATTAACTGTCCTAATTCAGACCCCAAGAATAATTTCGTTTCATTGTTTATTCGGAAGAAGTGTGGTGCAGCATATACATCTGGTTTGTTACTAACGATATCGATGTTACCCAGTTGCTCATTTGTCAATTCGAAAGAAGGAGCGTTTACAGTTCCTATATTTCTGTAATAATGGATTTCTCCCGTCTTAGAACCTAAAATCAGGTCCACTAAACCGTCATCATCAAGATCAAATAGTTGTGGGTGTGTATATCCAAAAGAAGCAATTAAAGCAGCATTATTATCAAGGTACCCGACTTGAGGGGATCCAAAAACAGCACCTGCACCAATTGAGTTGTTTTGATAATAAACCAATGATCCATCTTCCATACCGAGGAACATATCTTCGTCTCCGTCACCGTCAATATCTCCGAAAGTCGGAATAGATCTCAATCCGAAATTTTCTTGGTCTAAGTTGAAAAGGTTGTAATCGATATAAGTGAATTCCGGCGCGTTTGCTGTACCAGTGTTTTTGTAATAGGCAATTGTACTTTCCTTATTTAAAGTTGGAATGTATCTGAAGAAATTTCCAATGATTAAATCATCTAGTCCGTCTTCATCGAAATCGAAAATTACAGGAACCGTTCCTGTACCGTGTTCAACCATTTCGTTTTGAAACAAGTCATTGGCGGTGAAAATAAAATTAGGAAGAGCATCTGTACCAATGTTTTTATAGTAACGAACACTGGTTTCATTCTCCGAAATATTCTTGACGTTTGCCGTTACGATTAAATCACGAACTCCATCAAAATCAACGTCTACATAAAACGAAGCTGGGAATAATTGAATGTCTGCCGGAGTTGTGTTTGACGGGAAATTGCCATCTACTGAAATCATAGATGAATTTGTATTCGGGGCCAATCCACCATTGGTTAATAAATTCAAGTTGGGGTAGGAAACATCTCCAATGATCAAATCGTAAACTCCTGAATTATTAATGTCAATTGCAAGAACTGTAGACCCTGCGTGTTTATTTGCATTTTCACCTTCAAAGTTGTTTCCGCCTTCTCCTGTTCTTAGTGGATTCGATATGTTACTTCCAGTACACGGGAAATCAGTATCGTTAAGAATAATATTATTCGTTAAAGGTTCCTCACCAAAGATTCCCCAACACTCATTTTGTAAAATGAAGACCAATGAGTCTGCATGATTATAAAGCTCCATACTTTGATTTTGATGGTACTCCATATTTTTCCCTCCTTGATGAAACGTCAATACATCCATATCACCGTCAAAATCGACATCTACAATTGCCGGGATATCAGATTGGGAAACAAACAATTGACTTGATCCATTCACATACTCTGAAATAAGCAAATCTGATGCAAGAACCCATTGAAGCCCAGTTCCTATAGATCCTACATTTCTGTAAACCTTGATTCCACCAATGCCATAAGTCCAAAGATCTTTTCGTCCATCATTGTCATAATCAACCATTGCAGCTCTGTATCGAACATCAGATGGGAAATTTACTTTAGATCCATATGCGAGTTGATAGAACTTCGTTCCGCCTTGATCTTCTTGCGTATAAACTCGAATGTTATTGTTACTTCGGTCGAATAGAAATAAATCCATGTCACCGTCAAAATCATAATCGAAGTCAGAAACCTGAACATAATTTAGGCCACCTCCCCAAGCGTTGGTAAGAGTGTC
>JABSPC010000175.1 GCA_013215515.1 Crocinitomicaceae bacterium | reverse complement strand
TGGATGAAACAGGAGATACCTTGTGGCTCTCTTATAATAATGGGACAGTTATTGACTCAATCGTTTTAGGTCAACAATTCAATGCTACTTCATTCGGAAGGTATCCAAATGGAACTGGTGATTTTGTTGAAATGGTTCCAAGTCCGCTTGAGTATAATGGAGATCAAATTTTTGCACTTGTAACGGATGAGGTTTTTATTTTTCCAAATCCAACGAGTGGAGCGTTCAATATTAAAACCAACAGAGACGTTGACTATAATATAGACTTGTATTCTATTCTTGGAAGAAAAGTAATGGAGTCGAGGACACTCGAAGGAAATAGCCAAATCTCAATAGATTCTAGCCAATTAGCGGATGGTATTTATTTAGTGCACGTTAGTTATAATGGAGAAAGTACCACGAAAAAAATAATGATAACACATTAAACTTTAGAATATGAAAATTCAATTAATCGCAGCTCTTGCGGTAACACTAGTGAGTAATTTACATGCTCAGACCTTCACAAATTACACCACTGCTGATGGCTTGTTAAGTGACAACGTTAATGCTTTAGATATTACCTCTAGCGATGTAGTATGGTTTGGTACTCAAAATGGAGTTTCTGTTTTTGATGGAGTCACATGGACGGACCATACAAATGCAATTGATGCGGGATTGGTAGATGATAATATCACTGCGGTCTTAACGCAAACGAACGGAGATGTTTGGGTAGGAACTGATTTTGGAGCGTGTGTCTATGACGGCGCTAGTTGGACGACATTTACAACAGCAGAAGGGCTTGGGAACAATCAAATCAAATGTATCGAAGAAGATGCTAATGGTGATGTTTGGTTTGGAACAAGTAACGGGGCGTCTTTTTATGATGGCTCCTGGACGAATTTTGGAACGCCAGAACTTCCATTCGGAGGTGTTACTGCTATTGAGATTATGGCGAATGGAGACGTTTGGTTGGGATCAGGATTAAATGGAATTATAATCTATGATGGTATTACCTTTGAGTCAATTACAGAAGCCGAAGGGTTGATAGACGATCGAATTAGAAGTATAAGAAATACTTCGTCCGGTAAAAGATGGATTGGTACCTCAGAAGGAATTAGTGTTCTTAACAGTTCTAATGTCCTTGAAACAAATTACACGATCATGTATACAATGCCCGCACCTGATACATTGAATCCAATTGAGGATTTGGAAATCGATAACAACGGAAACATCTGGATTGGAGTTTATGTAGATTATCTCGTGACTGAAGGAGGCGTCGTTGCATTCGACGGAAGCACTTGGACGGAATATCATGTTTCAGATGGACTAATCGGACCAGTAATTAGAGCTTTGGATATAGATAGCGAAAATTCGGTTTGGGTTACAACGAGTACTGGAGTAAGTAAAATTTCTGATCATTCGGTTAGCATAATGGACTTAGCATCAAACGAAGAATATGTATTGTTTCCAAATCCTGCAACGAATAAAGTAACAATTCGATATCCGGAAGGAGCGGACGAAAGCAAGGCTTACATCTTTAATGCTTCAATGCAATTAGTTGAAATGCTTGAGTTTACAGCCGGAGCCAAAGAAATTCAAATTTCCACAAAACATTTGAGTAGAGGAGTCTACTTTGTTCGAACGAATGAAGTGACAAAGAAATTAATACTCAATTAACAAATACAAATGTTAAACTGAGTTGGTCTCGTGGGAAACTGCGAGGCTTTTTTTATTCCAAATAAATTACGCCAAACCAAAATTTTCAGCGCGTTTTATTCTTTTGATTGATATCTAAAAATCAATTTTAATCTCCAAAAATTGACTATTTTCGAGGAACAACTTAAAATTTATATATGTCAGTAATACATACATGCTCAGCTGCAATTGAGAAGCTTAAAAAAGGAAACAAAGAGCACGTTCGTGAAGCAAACAGGAAACCATATGAAATCGGAGTAACAGAAGAAGGGCAAACACCATATGCTGCTATTCTCGGTTGTGCAGACTCAAGAGTAATTCCTGAATGCATTTTCACAGCCAAAGCAGGTGAATTGTTTACGGTTCGTGTTGCAGGTAACATCGCTAACACATCTTCTATCGCAAGTTTAGAATATGCTGTTAAATATCTTCATGTTCGCGCAATCGTTGTTTTGGGGCATGAGTCTTGTGGAGCGGTAGGTTCTGCCATTAATCAAGCTGAAAACCGAGTGAATTTCGAATCAAATCTTAACGACCTTTTGGCTCATATTGTTCCGGCAATAAATGACCCAAGTGCGACATCGGTAAAGGATGGAGTTGTAAGAAATGCTGAAAATTCAGCTAAAGAATTAATCACTAAAAGTGAAATTCTTAGAGGCTATTATGAGAAAAAAGAATTGGGGATCTTCACTGG
>JABSPC010000174.1 GCA_013215515.1 Crocinitomicaceae bacterium | reverse complement strand
GGGTCAAGTTAATTTTTAGGGGGACTAAGCAAAAAGAGTGGCAATTCTAAACAGGAAGAAAGTGGTGTCTTTCACTCCTCTAGAGTTAGCTCTAAACAACTTAATTTTAGAATTGAACGATTCAGCAAATGCGTTTGTGTTTCTATTATCAAAAAAGTTAAGAATGTTGTCTAAGTGATATTCAATCGATCTAGCAGCAATATTGAATTATTTAACATCCATATTTTGTGTTTTTTAAATTGAAGTAATCTCCTTGTCGATCGTCTCCTATTAATAATTCCAATTGAATATTTGCACCATCTCAATTATTAAAACAGTACATTTTGAGTAGTTTTGCTTATTGACAAGATGGATTCATATACGTAATTTTGAGACAGTTACTATTTCATTCTAAATAACATTGATCTATGAGAACGCTACTACAATCTTTACTTACAATATTAAGTTTCTTATCATTAAGCTTGGTTTTTGCTCAGACCGGAGTTGATTGTGCAAATGCTGAAGCTGTAGTGCCAAGTTCCAATTGCAACTATTCCAATCACACTACAACTGGAGTAGAATATTGGTTAACATTTGTCGCAACAAACGAACACGTTAATATCTCATTAGTCACAACAAAATTTGGAATAGATGCACTTCATATTCACTCCTTGTCTTTAGTTGAAGGAGCTTGTGGAGCGCAAATAGAAATGAGAGGCGACGAATTACCCTTTGCGGATGATGCTGAAGAATTAGCAATTGACCTTAATGCCTCTGATTTAATTGTAGGTCAGACATATTATATCATCGCAAGAAGACAGGCGACAACACACGTTTGCAATAAATTGAGCTGTACAAGCAATGGGTCAACTAATCCAACTGTTTTTGATCTTTGTATAGAAGATATAGATGTTGTTATCCCTGTTGATTTTAATAACGAAAAACCATCATCTGGTTTTGCCATGGAAGTAAATCGCGGATAGTTAATTGATAATAATGGTGATTTCGTTCCAGAAATAAAAATGTACAATGATAGATCTAATCCTGCCACTTTTATTGGCGATGAGAAAATATCATATGTCTTTTATGGGGAGAGCAATGGTAATTCTGCTTCACAACGTATTGACATGGATTTTGTAAATGGTAACAAACAATCGAGCGTTTTTAAAACAGAAGAAGTAGCTGGGATATCGAATTATTATTTACCACATATTCCGGAAGGAGTAATTGGTAATCGATCTTCAGATACCTTCGTACGTGATACGAATTAGATATTACACCCTTCAACCTCATCTCTTTCCAGGTCTATATAAGAACAGAATACTGTAATAGATACCAACTGTTGATCCTCCTTGTTTAAGTGCTTCTTTATCCTCTGGATGAGAAGAAGAAGTAATACTTCCGCAGACCGGAGTGAAAAATAATAACCCTCACTCTTTTCACATATTTACCCAAAACTATATCTAAAAGCATATAAGGAGCCTCATTAACCCAAAAATGTATGTATTTACATATAATTTAGTATATTTGGTTAGGTTTATATCTAAAAGCATATAATGAGAAAGATAGCTGAATTTGTAAAGGAACGTAGAAAGGAAGTAAATCTCACACAGGAGGAGTTCGCTGAGCGAGCTGGTGTTGCACTAACTGTAATCCGAAAAATAGAACAAGGAAAGACAAACCTGAACATGGATAAAGTCAATCTAGTTCTAAGTATGTTTGGGCATGAATTAGTAGCTGCAAATAGTAAAGAGTTAATGGATAATAACGATTAATTATGAGAAGTGCAGAAATCTATTACCAAGACGATCTAGCAGGAATACTAACTGAAACAGATGAGGGCGATTATGTTTTTCGTTACGAAGATCATTACGTAGAAAATCATCCGAACGACTTTATTACTTTTTCAATGCCTGTTTCTAAGATTCCATTTAGTGAGAAACTATTATTTCCATTCTTTGAAGGGTTGATTCCTGAAGGTTGGCTGTTGGATATAGCTTCTAAAAGTTGGAAGATAAACCGCAATGATAGAATGGGATTGTTATTGGCTTGTTGTCAAAATTGCATAGGAGCTGTGAGTATTTTACCAATAATTGAAGAAGATGAAGCAGCATAGTTGTTTGTATTGTTATAAATCATTAGATAGCGAGACTGACTTCCATGAGAAGTGCAGTAAGAAATTCTTTGGAACAAAGGACGCTCCGATACTGTCACATACAATTGATGAAATGTCGGAACTGGCCAAGAAGGTAGTGGAACGAAGCGTAGCTGTTCCTGGTGTACAAGCCAAACTATCGATGTCAGTGATTAAGGATGCATCAGAAAACAATGAAAACCGATTAACAGTTGTTGGTGCATTAGGAGGTAATTACATCTTTAAGCCACCATCAGAAAACTTTCCAGAAATGCCAGAAAATGAGCATGTAACTATGCGAATTGCAGAAGCTTTCGGGATTAATGTAGTGGAATCGAGTTTGATCCGTTTAAAATCGGGAGAGCTTTCGTACATAACGAAGCGTATTGACCGAACAACGAAAGGGGAGAAAATACATATGATCGATATGTTTCAAATCACAGAAGCATTTGATAAGTACAAGAGTTCAATGGAGAAAGTCGGAAAGGCACTCAATGAACATTCCGACAACACTTTGTTGGATCAACTGTTTTTCTTTGAGTTAACCATTTTCAGTTACCTGACAGGAAACAATGATATGCACCTGAAGAACTTTTCAATGATTCGTACTGCATCAGGTTGGTCTTTATCTCCTGCGTATGATTTATTAAATGTGCGTATTCTGAATCCAGAAGACAAAGAAGAGCTTGCTTTGACGCTAGGCGGAAAAAAGAGAAAACTTACACGCGCTTATTTTGAACGTTTTGGTGAAGGGTTAGGATTAACTCCGAAGCAAATAGGAGGAGCATTCAAGCGAATCGAGAAGAATAAGCCGAAGGCGATTGAATGGATTAGGAATTCCTTCTTATCAGAGGAGATGAAAACCAAGTATATTGACCTTTTGAATGAGCGTTACAAGAAACTAGACCTTGGAGCTAAGGATAACTATGAATTCTATTAGAGTTCTAAATAATACAAGCGTCTATTTGGATCAAGTCCAAAAGTTGGGGAGGAATTTAAACTGAAAGTGTTTTCCTTGTAAAAACAGTATTCTATTGGAGGCTTATCTAGATTTATTAAAGCTGATTTTACCAGAAATGCTAGTGGAGCATTTTGATTTAGTTAAATC
>JABSPC010000173.1 GCA_013215515.1 Crocinitomicaceae bacterium | reverse complement strand
GTTTCTATTGACCGAATTAATTCTTCCGAACCAGCATCCTTTAAAATGAATCCGTTGCACCCATTTTCAATTGCCTGTCGAACGATTGTTTCTTCATCCATAACGCTTAATACAAGAATTGGAGCATCGTAATTCTTTTCGCGTAATTTCGAAATAGTCGTTATCCCATCCATTTTTGGCATCTGAACATCGAGCAATACGATATCGAAGTCTTTTTTGAAGACAAGATCAATAACTTCCGCTCCATTTGTCGCTTCTTGAATAACGGCAATGAAATTATTTTGATTCTCAAGCATAAATCGTAGTCCATTACGAACGATTACCTGATCATCTGCAATTAATATATTAACGATTTTTTTCATTGATAGAAATTTTAAGGTCCGTTCCCTTGGTCGGAATACTGAAGTATTCATATGAAGCTCCAATCAATTTCATGCGCATATCTATGTTTGCGAGCCCAATTGAATTGTAAGCTCCAGTTATGTCAAATCCTTTTCCATTGTCCGACAAGAGTATTTGTAACGTTTCATCTTCCCGTTTTAATTCGATTGTAATTTCTGTAGCCTCTGAATGTTTTAGTGAATTATGAATAAACTCTTGTACAACTCTATATATGTATAGCTCCTTCTTTTTGTCCGTCAACCCAATTTGCCCATTGCACTTGAATACAACATTGATTTCTGTAAGTGCTTTGCATTTTCCAATCAGTATTTCTAAAGCAATGCATAAATCATTTGATTTGATAATGTGTGGTGAAAGATCATGGGATATTTCACGAACGGAATCAACCGCGCTTGTAATCAAGCTTCCCATTTCTGAAATAGCCTTTGAGTAAGCAGGGGATTCAACATCCAATTTAGTTAATGAATCCAGATATAATTTGACCATACTCAATTCTTGGGATAAGGAATCGTGCAAATCTAGTGAGATTCGTGCGCGCTCCTTCTCTTGAACATCGATCAATTGCTCGATCAACCATTGACTGTTATTATCTTTTTTCATTAAATTTTTAATTCTACTAGACTAAAAGTACGAGTCCAGATCGTAAGCTATTTTTTAACTGCTTTATTCAACAAATAGCGTAGAGTAGTTTTCCAACGGTACAAGAGTATAACATAGTGATTACATAAAACCACGTAAAAACCCGTGATTCATGACGTAATTGCCGCAACTGACAAAATACGAATGATTTGTGTGAATTGGTTCTTTATCGGTGCAAATTTTCCAAAACCACGTAATTATACGCGCTTCTTCGGGTGTATTTGCGTATTGATTCACACGAAATGTATTCAGAACTTTGTAAACGGATGATGAGAACAGTAATGCTTGCATCCAAATTAAAACGGACCCATGAAAAATTACGTGATCTTGCTGATGCTATTCAGCGTACTTTCCTGTTATGGACAAAAACCGCTCAAAGAATTCTATTTAAAGAGATCTTTGAAGCAAGAAGGGTTATCATATACCTTTACCGTACTTGATGTTGAAAAGCATAGCGTTCGGAAATACCGCGAGGATAAATTCTATTACTGGTACAAGGCACAACACGTTCTATCTACACAAGGAAATTCTTCAGGCACATTGCTTCATGGAAAATTCGAAACTTTCTATTCAAACAAACAATTATCTAGTAAAGGCCAATTCAACAAAGGACTAAAACAAGGCCATTGGCTCTATTGGAGAAAAGACGGCACGCTTGAAAAATCTGAAAATTGGTCGATGGGGAGGCAATTAGGTACTCAAAGGTTCTACGACGCGACAGGTCAAGAAAACGAAACCCTAACACTTGGAAAGGGAAAGAGCAAGCGCAAAGTAAGTGACAGTCTTATCGTTACCAATCATAATCAAACAATTACCGTTTACGACTCAATAGGAAATATTACGCGCGTTGAACACAGAAAAAATGGTGCGTTGGACGGGAAAGTTAAAACGTACGAAGGAGGCAAACTGGTTGAAACTGAAACCTATAGGAATGGGATCAAAGTAGAGAAAGCAGCGGATGACTCCACTAAAGCGAACTCAGATAAATTCGGAGCCAAAATGAAAGCCTGGTTCAAGAATTTATTCTCGAAGAAAGAAGACGATGCGAAAGCATCTGATGGGGAATCCGAGGATGACCCTCCTGCGGCCGATTCACCTATAGCAGATGACCCCACTAAGATCGACACTGTTATAGATGAATAACCGAAATCCACATATCGTTCCTGCTTCGGCATTGGGGTATTCAATTTCCTTTTTATTGCTGGTTGCGCTTCTAAGTTCTGGCGTACTTTTTCTTAGCAGTGCAAATAAGAGAATTGAGGTTAATTATGAATTGGAAGAACATTTGATTTTCAATAATTTGTTCAGCTTAAATTACGGTGCGTCACAATCTACAACTGGAACCAAACAAATAATTCACCCCAGCGGGGACACTTCAATCGTAGTTGTTAAAGAATGGGGAATGCTACGAAGTATTGTTGCGACAACGTTTCATAAGAACCGAATAGTTCAAAACTCGGCGCTTTCTGCTTTTGAAGTAGATCATCATTACCCAGCACTTTATTTACCTGATCACAGACAGCAGCTGAAGCTTTGCGGTGAGACTTTACTTCAAGGCGACGTCTATGTTGCTGAGCGAGGATTAGGACGTGGAAACTTAGCGAAGAAAAGATTTTCAAGAAAGAAACTATCAGTGGGAAAAGTCATTAAAAGTGAGC
>JABSPC010000172.1 GCA_013215515.1 Crocinitomicaceae bacterium | reverse complement strand
TCACTTTTGAGCATTTATGAGCCCTAACTTGATGTAAAATATAAAAAAGTAGTGAGCCATTTCTATGAAAAACATGTTACAGACAGATTGCCGGAGGTACAAACGACACTGAATTCATAGCAACTATGGGGGTACAAAAAAGGCCAAATTTAGCCAAATGGCGTACATGGAGACTGATTAACATCATTGCGAAAAGTTTGGATCTAAAACCCGGAGATGAAATTCTTGCTACCAATGCAGAATACGGAGCTCTGGATAAAACTTGGAATTACTATTGTGATAAAGCTGGAGCTAAATATGTGCAACAGGAAATTCCACTTCCACTAGCATCTAAAAAAGAATTCATTGAAGCTTTTTGGAAAGGCTATACCGAAAACACCAAAGCCATTTTCATTAGTCAGATCACAAGTATGACAGCGACAATCTTCCCCGTCAAGGAAATTTGTGAACGCGCAAAAGAATTGGGTTTACTTACAATTGTTGACGGCGCTCACGTACCGGGACATATCCCTCTTGATTTGCAAGAATTAAAAGCCGACGTTTATACAGGAGCCTGTCACAAATGGATGTTGACTCCAAAAGGATGTTCATTCTTATACATCACACCTGATATTCAAAACGACTTTGACCCTGTCCTAATTAGTTGGGGATATGAAGCCGAAGTTCCGGGTAAATCCAAATTCTTGGACTACCATCAACTTCAAGGAACGAGAGATTATTCTGCGTTTTTAACCGTACCAAAAGCGATTGAATTTCTGAATGAGAATAATTGGGTTGAAGTTTCAAATCAAGCAAAACAGCTCATTCTAGATAATTATCAAGACCTCTGTGACCTCTTTGGTACAGAACCTATTTGCCCAGTTACATCGGAGTTTCTTGGTCAGATTTGCAGTGTAACTGTCAACATTAGTAGCGCTGCCGACTTGAAGAACATATTGTTTCAGAAATACAAAATTGAAATTCCAGTATTCCAATTGAGAGATTTGGTTTTCATGCGTTTATCTGCTCAAGCTTATGTATCCCAAGAAGATGTAGATTATTTGAAAGAAGCAATTCGAGAGATTAAGGCTACAACTGATATAATTCGTTAATTTACTCGAATGAAAATTTCAATTATTTTCTGGATTGCATCGGCATTCATTTTTGGAATCCCTTTTTTTATTAATAATGGACTGATCATTTTCTTAATTACTTTAGCGAGTTTCCTATTCGGACTAAAATATTATTTAGCAGATCGCAGAGATCTAAAGTCAGCTATTTATTATGTTCGAATGCCAGAAACCAAAACCCCACTTCCTATTTTGAAAAGTTTAATTTCAGTAATTATTCTAATTGGAATCTTAATCTTGGTCCAGTGGGTGTTCGATGATTTTTTTCCAGATTTCACACTGCCTTCATTGTCTAGTTTCTACCTTCTACCTACATCTGCTGCGTATTTACCGCAACACTATCATAAATTCAAAAACTCCTTTCGAACGTATAAATCGGGCATTAAACTTCCTAGAAGTAATCAAGACATAATAAATTGGAAAAACGTTGAGCAAATATCATTCGAAAATACAACGCTAACAATAAAAGCGAATCGAAAGGAAAACCACTACATCATAGATGCCAGAGATGGAGATGATCTCGAACGAATAATTGTGATGTGGCAAAATGAACGAATCCAAGAAGAAAAAAAACGTCCAATCTGATTTCTCAAATTGGACGCTCACTTCTGGTTGACCGTGTATCTTAGTTCATTATGTTAATTGCGATTTTTCGACTTTTATATTGAGCTGAAATTCGACCTCCTGCAAGACCTGATTGTTCTAAATAACTTGACATCTCTCTTTCAATCTGAATGTTCGCTGTACCGACTGCTAATCCAGCAAGCTTGTATTGATCCAAGATTACATGCGACGTTCCTTCGGCTGTAACAGTAAACGTCTTAGAAAGTGTCTGATCTCCACCACTGATAGTTACTTTAATTGTTTCACCTGAAACCAAAGGAACACCATTCCATGGTAAGAAGAAGTTTCCGCTCTTACTGATACTGTTCATTCCAAATGGAATTTCAACTGAATTCAAATTCGACACTTGATTTTGAAACTCATTGCTTTCGGTATCAATAAATGAAAATGATCCTCCATTTAAATTGCCTGAACGGTTTAAAGAGTAATATCCCATGGCATTTTTCCATGCAAGCCCTTCTCCGTTATAGCTAACTCGAGACGGGTAAGACAATTCAATTTTTTGTCCGCCGCTATTATCCAAACGAAACGTTGCTGTCATACTTGACTTATTAGCGTTGGCATCGTAAGTGTAATCGTAACTCGAATAAATTCTGTTTTGATCGATGTTCACAGATTCTTCTCTTTTACATGAAGGCAAGAAAAGAACGGCCATCGCGATAATTAGGAATGTAGTTCTTCTTTTCATAACTCTTGTTTTATTATTTACGCATAGTATTTCAAAGAGCGTGCCGAAGTTGGAAACGCCATCTATTTTACGGTATCCAGCGACAAATAATTACTAACTTCGACGCGATGAAAATTGCACTTGACGAGAAAAAAAACAACAGGCGAAAAGCCATAGCATTGCTATTTGTACTGGCTCAATACGCCGCTGCTTTTTTAATTATGGCGGACAGTTATAAGGATAAAAATGCCATTACAGAAAATATAATTTATTTCATTTTCATCATTCTCGGGGCAACCGTTGGGTTCCTCCTATTTGATCATTACTGGAAACTTAAGAAGCAAAAGGACTGTATTATTTCATATGAAAATGGAGTGCTCAATGACCAATCTGCTTGGCTAGGAAAAATTTATAATTTGAAAGTTGAGGAAGTCCTTTCGATTGCAAGATGGTCGAGATCGAAAAAAGTGAATGAATACAAAATCGTTGTTGGACCTGAATATAAAGGAGGCAATGAAATCCAAAAATTATTTAAACGTAGATCACTTTACATCAAGGATACTGTAGTCAATTCGGATGAGCTTTTAAAATTAGCCGAGATGATTGGGAATGATGTTGCGAAACGGAAACACGATGAGGCTCAAAATTAAAGTATTCATGAACTTTAGAATGGACAGTTTAAAATCTCACAATTTTAATGTTATCAATATAAATAACGTCCGAAGATTTATCCTGATCTAGTACAGCCTCAAACGAGTGTTCAAAGTCAGAACCTTGCGGAGAACCTGAAATTATTGTTTTCAAATCAATATAGATTTTTCTCCAAACGGCATCTTCAGGAGATTGTTCATTAATACGCACATTTGGATTTTCTGTAACTCCTCCTCCATTTATAGCGAGAACACCGGTGAGAACATCTTCGGTACAATAAATATCCATTTCTAAATACACTTCAGCACCCAATTGTGGAAGGTTTTCTTGAATATTAGTAGCTGCAACCCATCTGTTTTTTAAGGTCGTCAATTCAACTTTCCCAAAATAATTTCCGTTAAACCACTCAATGATACCCGGGTCGCTTGAATTTTCAAAACTCGCTAATGAATCACCGCTATCTTCTTGAAACATATTAGTTCCTTCAAAATCTAGTATCGTTAAAACTGTATTTGACTTATACCTAGTTATAGGCTCTATTAATGTAATTTGATTCTTAACAAGTTCAACGTTAATTTCATAAGGTTCAACAAAAGGATATATCTTTTTTGTTGCAGCAATACCATTGTTTAGAACTGTTGGATAAAGGGTAATCTTCCTGGTGCCTTCTTTCAGAATAGGAATTTTAAATGGCACTTCAAATATCCCAACAAATTCATCATCAATATACACCCATACATTTGTAAAAGCGTGTGTCAATTCTCCGACCTGAACCACAGTCGGATCATTTTCTAATTCCCATGCCGAAACTTCTATCCAAGCAGGATCGTCATTGTTTTTTACACAAGAATCTTGCGAAAGAATAAAAACTACGAGAATTGATACAATTGCAAAACGCTTAAACATAAATTCGTTATTTCGAATCACTACTGTCCGATAAAAATAGAAATTGAGCAATTTGCGTCCTAGAAGCCTTGATTTTATTGGACTACTCTCTCGATCTTAAAAAGTAAGCCCCTAGTCTATGCTGAATTGAAATTTAATTGAAGTTGAGAATCAAC
>JABSPC010000171.1 GCA_013215515.1 Crocinitomicaceae bacterium | reverse complement strand
GTTGGTGCAAATACTGAATTTACCTTAATCGTTCCTGAAAGTGGTGGTGTAACATCAAATACAACAGGGTATGGTCCAGTTAAATTATAACAGTCTATTAAACCTTGCTCCAATGCTAAACACCTTAGGTCAATAAAGTCTTTTAAATCCTGTACGTTTGCTAACCAACCCGCATCAGAACCACCCCACTTGTCTATTTGACTTGGTGCTGGCCCTGTCATTTCAGGAGTAATCTCCATTAACATACTGTCAAGTAATTGATTCATGTATGCGCAAGAGAACTTAGTATTTACCAAGTCAATATATCGAGTAATGTAGTATTGCTCAACAATTGGGTTTTCTAAAATAAGTTTTTCTAAGATTGCTGTGTGCCCTTGTCCTCCAGGATCTGGTAGATTCTCAGCATTACAAGGATCTGCGTTTGCTGTAGGATCAGGAATTCCTGTATAATTAGTGTAGTGTCCGAATGTTGCATCCATATCCCACAATGTGTATCTCCATTTTTTCTTTGAACCAAGCGGGTCCATACCTCTCCACCATGCAGTGTTCCAGTTCAACCAATCTTGGTTTACCACATAAGAATTGAACATAAAGTAATCACATAATGATTGCCACTTCAATTCTCCTTTTACGTAATCCCAATCTGGACCTGGCGCCATATTATTAGCAAGAATGAACGCTGTTAAAGCATCCCAATCAGGTTGTGCATTTGGAGCTCCATACTCTTCCCAAGTTCCTCCCCATGTTTTAAGGTATCGAAGGTTGAATTTGTCCTGTCCATAATAGTAATCTGTATAATCATGATCATCGTATTTTTCACGAATTTCATAAACTCCCCAGTACTCACCGTTCAAATAAACAACACAAGGTCTCCATGTTCTTTCATCAAGAAGCATGTCAGCTCTAATTGAAAGCGTATGAACAAATGCATCACGAATGTGCGCTCCACCATTTTCAAACGGGTAGTTATCACTCGCTCCTGGCTTTAAGATTAATCTTTGAAAGTTTTCTCTAGGTGTATCGTTTGGGAAAATTTGGTGCTCAATGTCATCGTTGTACCCAAACTGATCTCTCATAATAAAGTCAAACCCTCTTTGATCATAAGCCCATGAATCATTTCCGTGCTTATTAAAGTGTCCGTCACCTTCATCAATAAAAGTTCCGTCTTGTTCAAAAAGTTCAAATCCACCTACTTTATTGGCAGCTCCACCCCAGCCACCTTGGTTACCATTGGCAACAAGGTCGTATACATCATCACTACAAACTGAAACGACACATATGCCGTGGTTTACATTAATGAAATAAGAATTCGTTTCTGTAAAACTTGGGTCATCTACTCCAAAAGCAGTAGCACGAAGCACCGTTGTTGTTGCAATATTAACGGGTCCTGTATATGCCGTTGATGCTCCTGTTGGATATGATCCATCAGTTGTATATCGAATCGTTGCTCCTGGATCAGAACACGTTATTGTCACTGATTGCGCTCCAGGATAGAATCCCGGTGCAACACTCATTACTGGCTTTGGCTCATAAAAGTTCTGAGCACCAGTATTAGGTAACATAGGTGTTGGTGTTGTAAAAAGCTTCCAATCCGGTGCGCCATCGGTTGAACGCCCGCAAGAATGATCTATTTGAGTTACGTTAACTATCTTAATTGAATCCATTACATTTCCAAGAGGGTTGGAAAGAATGATCCACTCCCCTTGAGTTTGCTTTAGGTTAAAGTTTGGGTGCAATTCGTTTCCATTAACGGCGTTTCGTTTAGAACACATCACCATTTTGTACGAATTGGCGGCAATTGTTCCACTTGGAACTTGCCATTTCAATAAGTTTGACGGTTTATCGGAGAGATAGTACCCTGTTAAATCGATTGCTGCTCCAGTTGTGTTTAACAACTCAACCCAATCTTCGTTATTACCATAATTATCCGTTGGTCCATTCATGTTAGAACATGAATACTCGTTGATAATCACTTGAGAATTAGCGGATCCCGTGACCAACAACAGTATAAGAAATAAAGCTGGTTTTACCTTTCTAGTTATTTTCATAATCGTTTATAGCATTTAGCAATCCTATTGTTTATAACAATTTGATTCTGTCAATATTACGAAATTTGTTACCCATTTGCTAACATTTCGTATATTGGAAACGACTAAAAGTGAGGAATGGTTGCATTTCTATCTCTTTATTTTGTTGTCACCTTATTCTAAAAATTGATAAACTAATACTTATGAAAATCAAATCTCTCTTTTTCCTTTTTTCCATTAGCGCACTTTTATTTCTTGGTTCAGGATGTACAAAAGTTGAAGGTCCAGGTGGTGCCACAACTATTAAAGGTAAAATTCATATTACTGAATATGATGGCGCATTGAATGCGATAAACGACTACTTCGCCCTTAAGTTTGATGTTTACATCATTTACGGTGATGATCCTACTAACACTTACTTTGACGATGATATTGAAACATCATATGACGGAAGTTTTGAGTTTGAATACTTAGAGCCTGGGAATTACAGAATCTTCGTATATGAAGACTGCAACACTTGTTTCAGTGGAAAAAAAGAAACCGTTTATCCTATCACAATTACCGACAAAAAAGAAATTGTTGATATGGGGACTATTGAAGTATTTAAGAACTTTTAATTTCTAAAAATGAAATTATCTACAATACTAATATTTCTTGGAATCTCTTTGTCTTCTTTTGGACAAAACGACTACATGATGGCGTGGGCCAAAGTTGGTCTAAGAGGTGATATTGTCAAGAAAACAGACTGGATGGTCAATATAAGCACCCGTTTTGACAACCAGGGCGTCGCTACGTTCTTTCCTCAAGCTGGAATTGAATACAAGGTGAAAAAGTGGTTTAAACCATCTGTTGAGTATCGGTTTTTAGTCGATCGTAACAAATATGGAAACTATAAGTCTTCGCATAGGATTAATCTAAACGCTAACTTTAAAAAGTCAGTGATAAAGAGACTTGCTTTAGGGGTTAGACTTCGTTACCAATACGCTTTTAAGCAGTTTAGCGGATCCGAGGCCTACGATGCTGATTTCGATCAAGCGTTTCGGTTTAAGACTTCGGTTACTTACGATATAAAGGGAAGTGTTTTCTCACCTACTGTAACCTCAGAGTTCTTTTACAATCCAGAATTGGGTAAAAATGGGCGACAGTTTACTAAAGTGAGATTTGCTGCTGGAACTAAAATTGAATTAGACGGGCCGCATAGCCTTTCTATAAAGTACCAATTTGATAAGAAGTTAAGAAACTATGCTGCAGGAGTACGGCACGTAATTGCGATTTCTTATGAGTTCAAGCTTTGATTCTTTTCTATTTGGCATAATCTACGGTAAAAACAACGTCGAGGATTTCATCTACCTTAGACTCTGTAATTCCTTGTTCTATAACGAACTTGTATTTTCCTTTGAAAGGTAGTTTTCTGCGTGCAAAAACAAGTGGGGTTTCAACAATAGAGCCTGTTTTAGTTCCAATCCATGCCCCGTCTGGATTAGAAATTTTCACTTCAAATGGTTCTCTAGATTTGGAACCATCGGGCGCTTCTGTTTTCAAAAAAAACCATAAGTTGTTGTACTTATAGTCTGTTGTTGTCCGAAAAGACAATATGAAGTCGTATTCCTTGTCGAGATCCTTAATATCCACCTCAAACTTGAGCTTATGATCTTGTTTCCACTCTTTATTCTCAAAGGAGTAGGCCTTTTCATAAAACGGCTCTTCTGAACAGGAGGACAATGTTATTGCAACAAAAACAAACAAAAATCTATTTCGGGCTTTCATTTTTCGGCGGGTTGTTTCTATTCTCTGTATTCTTCTTTTTATTCTTGTTTCGGTTTCTATTGTTCCGGTTTTGTTTTTTCGTCTTATTTCCTTCTCCCTCAGGTATTTTCTCCTGAGGGTTCTGATTCTTATTCTGGGGGTTATTCTTATTCCCACCTTTATTTTTATTCTGAGGTCGGTTACGGTTGTTGCCTCCCTGTCTGGTTTTATTCGATTTCTTTTTCTTCTTGAACATTTTATCAAAACGATTTAAATCGTCTTGTCCAACAACGTTTGTATAATCTGGTTCTTTAACTTCAACCGTTTCCATGAATTCAACCAAATCATGAGGCTTTTTCCCGTCTTTATTCATTCGAATTATTTCGCGTACTCTGTCTGGTTTTAATGAAATCAATCCTGATCCAGAATCGCCCTCATACACATACCACATCTGTTGTTTAAAAACGTCTGTTTTGATATGAGCTGCTGTTCCTTTTTCGGTACGAAGCTTTAAGTCTCCCTTAGGGAACGCTTTAATCGCATCAAGATACATGTCAAGCTCGTAATTCAAGCAGCATTTTAACTTGCCACATTGACCAGCAAGCTTTTGCGGGTTCAAAGAAAGTTGTTGATATCGTGCTGCAGATGTTGAAACAGACCTAAAATCTGTTAACCAAGTAGAACAACAAAGTTCTCTCCCACATGATCCAATTCCTCCTAATCTCGACGCTTCTTGTCTTACTCCGATTTGGCGCATTTCAATACGGATCTTGAACTCCTCAGCCATATCTTTAATTAGCTGGCGGAAATCAACACGCCCTTCGGCAGTATAATAAAATGTCGCTTTTGTTAAATCGGCTTGGTACTCAACATCCGAAATTTTCATTTGCAGGTTGAGGTTTACAGCAAGCGTTCGCGCTTTATACATTACCTCCTTTTCAAGGTCCCTTGCCCTTGCCCACTTATCCATATCTTCTTGCTCAGCGATTCGCAAAATATTTCGCGCCTCAGCTTGCTTAAAGCCTGGACTTTTCTTTTTGACCTGTATTCTAGTAAGTTCACCAACAATAGACACTACCCCAACATCTTGTCCGGGACTTCCTTCAACAACAACGACATCGCCGAGTTGAAGTGAATGATTTTTTGTGTTTCTATAAAATCCTTTTCGGCTGTTTTTAAACCGAATTTCTAATATATCGTAAGGGGTTTGTCCTCCTGGTAATGACATGTTAGACAACCAGTTATAAACCTCCAATTTATTGCACCCTCCAGAACTACAGGTACCATTGTTTTTACATCCGCCTGGCGTGTCTCCACTCCCACAACTGGAACAACCCATAATTAATTCGTTTAGGGGTTAAAAATACGCAATAAAATCCTAGGTGTTGTTCAGATCAATCGTGAAGATTTAAAGAAAGTAATGTTAAAGCCTGAGTTCGGTTCCAAAATGCAGTCAGATCTCTTTAAAATAGTACGTTTCGAGTTTATAAACTGAAGACCAACCTGTTATTTTGAAGATTACAAATCACTACTGTCCGATAAAAATAGAAATTGAGCAATTTGCGTCCTAGAAGCCTTGATTTTATTGGACTACTCTCTCGATCTTAAAAAGTAAGCCCCTAGTCTATGCTGAATTGAAATTTAATTGAAGTTGAGAATCAAC
>JABSPC010000170.1 GCA_013215515.1 Crocinitomicaceae bacterium | reverse complement strand
TTTGAAGGCTGCTACCACGGACATGTTGACTCAATGTTGGTGAAAGCGGGAAGTGGTCTTGCAACCTTTGGAACTTCATCTAGTGCTGGTGTTCCTGAAGAATACGCGAATGAAACGTTGGTTCTTCCTTTGAATGATATTGATGCACTTCGAATTTGTTTTGAAGAAAATAAAGAGGAACTAGCCTGTGCTATTATCGAACCAATTCCCGCAAATAATGGCCTTTTACTGCAAGACAAATCATTTCTATTAGAACTGAGAGCGCTTTGTACTAAATACGGCGTGTTGCTGTTCTTTGATGAAGTAATTTCCGGATTCAGAGTTGGATTCAATGGCGCCGCAGCATACTTTGATATTACTCCAGACATTGTAACATACGGTAAAATTATTGGAGGAGGCCTTCCAGTTGGAGCATACGGAGCGAATAATGAAATTATGGCTTGCGTTTCGCCTGATGGACCTGTCTATCAAGCAGGAACGCTGTCGGGAAACCCTGTTGCAATGGCTGCGGGAATAGCTCAACTGACTGAATGCGCAAAGCCAGGGTTCTATGAAGATCAACAAAGTAGAACGGAAACATTTGTGAATAATGTAAACGCTCACGCTTTAGCGAAAGGATATAATTTTGAAATGGTGACTATTGGATCTATTTTCTGGTTGTCGTTCGATGGTAAGAAAAGCATTAAAAGCGCGCACCAAATTGATGGAAACATGGATGGATTTAAGAATCTGTTCCGAGAATTATTGAATAGAGGTATTTACATTGGGCCAAGTGGCTATGAAGTTGGATTTATCTCTCAAGCACATACCGCAGAGAAGTTAGAAGTTGCGGCCAAAGCTATTTGTGATTCTTTAGATGTGGTGTTTCAAAATTAAGAGACCACATATCAACTACAGAGGTGCTTTCGTAGCTAATAAATGTAGTTCAGCTATCTTTTTTACAAAGCGCCTTTCGTTTTGACATTTCTTTGCCTGACATTACTTGGTAATCTTCGCATGCCTTGGTTTTAGCTTTTCTCAAAGACTTCATTTTTTGAGCGTCTTCGATTGTTCTTTTCTTGTCGAACATCTTCGATGAATATTCATTCAGGTCGCCAGTAACTTCAAGGCATTTACAAAATTGATCATCCTTTTCTAGCGAAGTTTCATTTTCTGAACAGCCCATTAGAGCAACGGGAATGAATGCAATTGTTACAATTTTAGTTAGCTGATTTTTCAATGACTTTCTTTTCAACTTTTATAATTTTAGTGTGTTTTTCAATCTTTCTCGAAGAATCAAGCTCTTTCATCTTAGCACCCGCAGCTTTGCCTTCAAAAACTTCTTCTTTCGTTTCTCCATTTTCAGTTGTAGTAACGGTCAATCTTCTTTCTCCGTTGATATTATTCATTTTGACTTCAACCTTCTTTGAATCTTTAGTTTTAGATGTAGACTTCTTCGCAGCCTCCATTTCAGCTATTTTTTTTTCAGCCGCTTCACCAACGTATTTTTCTTTTGTTGTTTTTTTCCAACCTTAGTTTTGATTAAACACTATTGAAGAATTTCCTCTAAATTAAGTAATCTGAACTTAAGACGCTCTAGCGCTAGGCGGTTAACCTACTAATTCAATCACTTTTTCTCTTAATTTTACTTTAAATTAAAACCAGATGTCCAAATTACCTAACATTGGAACCAACATATTTTCTGTAATGTCTAAACTGGCGAATGAAACTGGAGCAATCAACCTTTCACAAGGGTTCCCAAATTTTCCCGTCGATACTAAGCTAACAGATATTATAAAACAAAAAGCAGATCAAAATGTTCATCAGTACACTCCGATGCCGGGGTCGGGTGAGCTTCTTGCAGCGGTCAGCGGACTGATTGAAAAATCCTATAAAAGACAGGTCGATACGAATTTAGAATTGTTAATCTCAGCTGGAGCTACACAAGGAATTTTCACAACAATAATGGCACTTATAGAAACAGGAGATGAAGTGATTATCCTTGACCCAAGCTATGATTGCTATGAGCCTTCCGTTTTATTGGCTGGAGGAACGCCTGTTAGAGTTCCATTGGATCTCAATTTTATGCCCGACTGGGATTTGATCGAGAGTAAAACGAATTCAAAAACCAAGTTGATCATTACCAATAACCCACACAATCCGTCCGGTAGAGTTTGGTCTGAGTCTGATTTTGAAGCTTTGGAAACGCTCGTTTCTAAAAATGATCAAATGCTCGTTTTATCAGATGAAGTATATGAATTCATCACCTTCGATCAAAAGCATATATCCGCAAATGAGCGAGAAAAACTAAAAAATCGATCAATTATAACCTCTTCTTTCGGGAAGTCCTTCCACATAACAGGATGGAAAATAGGCTATGTTGTTGCTCCAGAACATTTAATGGCAGAAATCAAAAAAGTACATCAGTTCAATGTCTTTTCTGTAAATAGCGTTGCTCAAGCTTGCCTTGCGGAATATATTTCCCAAACGGACGTGTTTATTTTGGGTGAGTTTTACAAAGAGAAACGAAATTTATTCCAGCAACTCCTTTCCGATAGCAATTTCAAGCTCGCCCCTTGTCAAGGAACCTATTTCCAAGTTGCAGATTATAGCGCCATTTCGTCAGAATCAGATGTTGCCTTTAGTAAAACATTGACAATCAAATATGGAGTTGCTTCTATTCCCGTCTCTGTTTTCAGCGCCAATGGTCAAGATGATAGGAAAATCAGGTTTTGTTTTGCAAAAGACAACGACACATTAATTAAAGCCGCAAATAAATTATGCAAGATTTAAGAGTAACCCTGGTTCAAGCAGATCAAAAGTGGGAAGATAAAACCGCCAACTTTAAAAATTACCGCAGACTTCTTGAGGGAGTTAGCACCGATCTTATCATTCTTCCAGAAATGTTTCAAACTGGGTTTAGCATGAATACAGCTGAAATGTCTGAAGAGTTGACATCAAGTGAAAGTATTGAATGGCTCAAGCAACTATCAATCGAAAAAAACTCTGCTGTTTACACCTCTTTGATTATAAAAAAAGGTGATACTGTATATAACGAAGGAGTCTTTGTACAGCCCAATCAACCCACACATTATTACAGTAAGCGAAAAACATTTGGAATCGCCGGAGAAAATGATAACTTTGCATCTGGTACTAGTGAGGCAATTGTTGACTATAAAGGCTGGAAAATACAATTGCAAATCTGCTATGACCTTCGGTTTCCCGAAATTGTGAGAAATAAAATACTCCCCAACCTATCACCTGCATACGACGTTATCGTTTATGTTGCAAATTGGCCAGAAAAGAGAGCTGTACATTGGAACACATTATTAAATGCGCGAGCAATTGAAAACCAGAGTTTTGTAATTGGCGTTAACAGAGTTGGTACTGATGATAAGGGCCATTCTTATCGTGGCGATTCCAAGTTGGTAAATGCCTTAGGTGAAGATGAAAAATTGGAGCCGAAAGTGGAATGTGTGAAAACGTTAAAATTAAACATGAACGACCTAACAAGTGTTAGAAAATCACTTCCCTTTTTGAAAGATGCGTAATGTAGGTGCGGTTTTCCTGCATTGATGTTATATTTTAAATACCGTATATTTGTTTCACTTTAATACAAAAAAACATGAAAAAAGTTTATTTAAGTTTTCTCCTTTTAGGGATTACGGCAACCGCTGCAAATGCACAGCAAATGACGAAGCCTTATTCTTTCGGAGCGATGAACACTGCGGCTGCAAAGCCTACACAACAAAATCCTTCGGCGCCTAAAGCGCTAGGAGTTGAAATTTTCGCCGATAACTTCGACGATGGAACTAACTGGACAATCGACAACGATGGCCAAACTGACCCCGCATTTGGATGGACTATTGATGCAAATAGTGATGGCTGGTGGTCTAGTAATGGAATTTCTTCTACTTCAGGTGGTGGTTATGCATAACCACCACCTGAAGTAGAAGAAATTCCATTACTAGACCACC
>JABSPC010000017.1 GCA_013215515.1 Crocinitomicaceae bacterium | reverse complement strand
TTCAACTTTATTAAAAAGTGAATTTGGTGTGAGCATTGACATCGGAACCTGCATTAAATTTGATCTCATTTCAAAAAATGACGGTTATCTCGGAGGTTCAATTGCTCCTGGCATCGACCTTAGATATAAGGCTCTAAACGATTATACGGGGAAATTACCACTGCTATCCAATAAATCAAATACCAAGCTCGTTGGTAACGATACAAACTCAAGTATTCAATCGGGCGTGATCAACGGAATGAATGCTGAGATTAACGGACTGATTAAGATGTATTCAGAACAATTTAGCGACTTAACTTTTTTTATGACAGGTGGGGACGCAAGATACTTTGATTTAGACTCAAAAAATGACATCTTTGCAGACGAAAATTTGACCTTAATTGGTCTCTTCGAAATTTATAACCATAATGCGTAAAATCATCTTTATAATATTTGCATTGTTCATAGGTAACTCTTCCTTTGGTCAAGGTGGTAACAACTCCCCTTTCAGCTCATACGGCATTGGTGAATCGCATGGCTTAGATCATGCAACAATTTTAGGCGTTGGAAACTGTGCCATTTCTTTGGTTGATTCAACAATTTTGAATTTCTACAATCCTGCATCTTACTCGACTATTGCAAAAGGCCAACCTCTTTTTTCTTTTGGAACATCGAGCAGAATATCGATTTACAATGAAGGAGGCGTAAAAGAAACTAGCCCTTATACTTCAATTCATCATTTTGCATTTGGATTGTCATTTGCAAAACGTTTAGGAATGGCATTCGGACTGCAGCCATACAGCAGAAGAGGTTACGACTTTAGCACTGGTGATTTTATTGGTTCCGATTCAATTACTTACACCTATCAAGGAACAGGATCAATCAACAAAGCATTTTTAGGTTTATCAGTTGATGTATTAAAATTTGACAGTACAAGTCTTTCTGTAGGAGCAAATTTGGGCTACTTGTTTGGAAATGTTTCAAATACAAGGAAAGCAGTTTTGTTTGGATCAACGCAAGATGGAGGCGTGGGAGTTAAGACATATGATGTTCGCTCATTTCACTACGATTTAGGTGTTTCATTCCAACATCAATTTTCACCAAATCACTCGATCGGTGCATATGCCACTTTTGATCCGCTTCAAAACCTAAACACTTCCTACGAAGAAGGGATCTTTTATGCTTCGCATGTTGACAACCCAAACACGTACGATACCTCATCATATTTTTCATCAACAGATGGGACTCTTACCAATGTGCCTAAAATCACTTATGGTTTGAGCTATAAATACAGATTTACGGATTCTAAGAAAATCCAACGAAAATTACATCCTGAGATTGCGGTTTATGCTTCGTACAGTACCTCAAACTGGTCTAAATTTGAAAATTCGTACCCTTCGGACACAACAACAACATTCTTCAATACTTCAAAGCTCTCATTCGGCGTTCAATTCATACCAGAAGCTGAATTCCAACTCAATACAGCAACAACCAGCTTCCTAGCTAGAGTGCGCTATCGCGCTGGTTTCTACAACTATACTCTTCCCTATGGCACGAATGGTGAGCAAGTTGGAGATTTTGGCACAACATTTGGTTTCGGAATACCGGTTTCCGTTCAGAAATCGCTTTCATCTATCAACTTGGGATTCTCAATTGGTAGTAGAGGTGTAACTGACCAGAACCAACTAAGAGAAAACTATTACGGAATAAGCCTCGGCATTACAATAGCACCAGGTCAAGCTGAGAAGTGGTTCCGTAAGAGAAAATTGAACTAACAACACCTTTGCTAAAGCTACAGCGAAGAAATTAAAGTGATGAAAATGAAACTTGGGAATATTTTATTAGGAGCATCGATGATTATTGCAACTGTAACGTTTGCACAAGATGGGGACGGAAATAACGAATGTAAAAGAATGCGTTTTATTGCTAATAAAGCAATGGCAGCCCAAGACTATAAGGAGGCTGTTGAATATTTCCTTAAGGCAGAAGTGATATGTGGACCTGACTTCATGAAAAATGATAAAGGTGAGGATATCGGCTCAGCAAATTACGACCGTTTAACTGGAAGTATCATTCGAGAAATTCAGGCTGGAACGAATTTAGATATTCAAAAATTATACGGAGACACTTTGGATTCTGTTTATACTAGAATGGATAAAATCAACTTGTACGATAAGAAAAACGACATGATGAGAGGGAGTTACCTTCTTAAAAAGTCAGTTCCTGACTACGTTCAGGCAGATTTTTATTTTACTCGAGGAATTAATACTCACGTGAATGGTGGAAACGCAGTTCATGAGAGCTACATCCCAGTGGCTTATTATAATACATATACGCTTTTCTTCATGGAGCAAGATGAAGAAAAGAAAGCTGCATTGAAGAAAAGAATGATCAGTGATTATTTCGATTTATCTAAATTGGTTACTAAAGCAAATTTTTCAATCGGAACACAGGAAAGCATTACACAATATTTCAATACTGTAGTTCAAACATGTGACGATTTGACACCAGAAATATCTGATTTCATTACAGGTCTTACAGAAGACGTTGATGCAGCTAAGCTGTCCTTAATGAATTTAATTGATTTGATGGAAACAAAGAAATGTACGGATACTAAAGAGTACATGGACCTGATCAATGCTTATTTGGAAATAGATCCTTCATCGCCCAAAGCACTTGAGATGAAGGCTAAAGGTCTCGAGAAAGAAACGAAATACAGAGAAGCGAATGTGATTTACGAAAAACTAATCCTTTTAGAAGAAGTAACGCAAGAACGTAAAGATGCATTGAAGTATAAGATCGTTTGGAACATATTTAATACGAGGTCTTACAAGGCAGCATATAATAAAGCAATGAGTACTTCTGGTGCTTCTAGAGGTAAAAGTTTGATTATTGCTGCGCAATGTGTGGCAAGAATGGCCAACGATTGTGGAACAAGCACCTTTGAAAGAAAATGTAATTATATCTACGCTGTACGACTTCTTGAGCGATCAGGAGTAGCGAGTGCCACAATGATTGCAAAATACAAAGCAAACTTCCCTACTTCAAGAGAATGTTTCGCAGAAAGCAACCCTACATCAGTGACACTTTCATGCTGGGGTGTATCTGTCAGCCCATGTAAATAAAATGAAGTCAAATTCATTCATAAAAATATATAGAATACCTGTTGTACTTTTCACGGCAGGTATTCTTTTTTCATGCGTAAATGATTTAGACACTATCCAAAAGGTAACATTCGATGACAAAGCACCAGAAGAGGTAATGGCGAATGCTGAGGTTCTAATTTCTGATTCGGGATTGGCTCAATTTAGAATTCACGCCGTTCTAGCTGAAACTTACAAAATGCCTGAAAGAATCACAAAGATTAAAGACGGTGTAACTGTAGATTTCTTTTCCCCAGAAGGGAAGATTGTTTCAAAATTAACGGCTCAATACGCAGAAATAAACCACCGAACAGGGCTAATGTTTGTTCGAGACTCTGTCGTTCTCCGTAACATTAATAAAAATCAATTCCTTGAAACTGAAGAGTTATTCTTCAACCAACGCGACAGTTCCATTTACACAGACAGAAATGTTATTGTTAAAAGGAACGGTAAAGTAGGGACCGGATCTGGAATTCGTACGACTCAATCTTTCAGCTCTTATAAAGTTACTGATCCAGTAGGTGAAGCCGCGATGTCAGATTCTGATTAGAATCACTACTTTTGTAAAAAAACTTACACAATGCAGTTGTACAATAAAATCATGCTTTACTTTTGGCTTTTCGTCGGAATCCTAGTATTCATAGTAGTTACTTACATGGGATTCACTGAGAAAAGTGGCTTTAAAATCTGGGCATATTATTACTTATTCTCTGGGCTCGCATTCCTAATGTTCTTTGTTCGTCGTTGGATGATAAAGCGTATGGAAAAGCATCTTAAATTTCTGGCAGAGAAGGAAGCAAGCCAAGAGTAGAACCATCCATCACAGGTAATGTTAATTCAGTTGGCCTAACGTTACTTTAATCACATTCTTGATTATAAAACCTGAACAATTCTGTAATTTTATTCGTAATACACAGAAACGTCCAAATAATTGTAACTAAACGCTCGGTGAACTTGTTTTACATACAATGAAAATCACTCCATTTATCTTTATTTTAGGTTTCCTCTTTATAAGTGGAAATTCCTTTACTCAAGAACTTCTAAAGGGTACTGTGAACGATGAAGAAGGCGGTCCGATTCCACATGCTAAGGTTTACGTGAAAAACTCGTCAGAATTAAGAACAGTTTCGGATGTTAACGGTTACTATGAAATGCGCTTGACTCCAGATGAATACTTTCTATTTTTCAGTGCTTCTGGTTACGATACAAGAGAAGCCTATATTACGATTTCGGAAACTACGGTTACTAAGGACATGATCCTTTTTCCGACAAAAATTCAAGACATTGATGATATCAATGTATCGGTGAAAAAATCAAATCCTGGTCGTGATATTATGCTCAAAGTTGTTGCCAAACGAGATCAGATCAATCCATGGAATTACCCGCATACAGTTCACGGGTATATAAAGGCCACCGAAAAAATCACGCGAAAAGGAGACGACAAACCTAAGGACGAGGAGAAGAAAAAGAAGAAGAAATCGGATGAAGATGAAACCACAGACCCTTCGGGTGTTGTAGACCCTTTTGCGGAAAAGCACAAAGCAGATGAGAACTTAGCCAACAACATGAATCTGATTGAAGTAGACTTCATCAGACATTACGGATCCAAATCGAAAGTAAAAGAGATTAGAAATGCGTTTGAGCAAAGAGGGAGTAAAAGAAACAACCTCTACTATACAACTACGGTCAAGTCGAATTTCAATTTCTTTGCGAACCTGCTGCACTTGGATGATCTCCACCAAACACCTGTTAGCTCACCGATTTCTGGACCGGGGATATTATCGTACAAGTACAAACTGATTGATCAATACGAAGAAGGCGGTCGAAAAATTAGCAAGATAAAAATAATTGCTCGTAATACAGCTACAACCACTCTTGCTGGGCATATTTATGTAATCGATTCGCTTTGGTTGGTTCAAAAACTAGAGCTCACAATGGAAAAGGGAAACCTATTGGTCTATGATTACTTTACTATTTCACAAGAGTTTGACCACCCAGGAGATACAATGTGTGTGTTGAGGAAACAAACTCTCAATTACGGTGTAAAGTATAAAAGCGAATCATCAATATGCTCGACCATCGCCAATTTCGATAGCTATAATTTTGCCCCTCAATTTGGCGCAAAGTTTTTTGGAAATGAAGTTGCTATTACGGAACAAGAGGCTTACGATAAAGACACCACATATTGGAGCGAAAAGCGTCAGGTAAAATTGACACCCGAAGAACGCCAATTCATTATCGCCAAAGACAGTATTTATGATGCTCAACATCGAACAGAGTACTTAGATTCAATTGATAAAATTTTCAATAAAGTAACTGTACTGAAAGTTCTTTGGTGGGGCATCGATCATCGAAACCGTGCAAAGAAAAACCAATGGTCAATTAGTTCAGTGGCTGGAACGGCACGACCAATTTACATAGCAGGCCCACGAGTTGCGCCTAGTTTTAATTTCTTTAAAAAA
>JABSPC010000169.1 GCA_013215515.1 Crocinitomicaceae bacterium | reverse complement strand
TCTTTAATAAATGTTAAAAGTGAATCTTCATTTGAATCTTGAATCAAGTTTAAAGCTTCTGCAACTTGCAGTGGTGACTTTTTATTTGACTTTAACATTTCGGGGAATACCTTCTGAGAAGCTACGGTAGAAGAAACTTTTCCTTCATCAACTATTTTAATTAAAGCCGCTAATTGTTCTGGTTCTATTGGGAATTCGCGGATTTCTAATCCATTTTGATTTAAATGTGATTTGACATCACCCATAATCAAGTTTGCTGCACTTTTATAGTTCTTTGTAAACGAAAGAATCTTCTCGTAGAACATGGCAATTTCTCTGGAATCCGTTAGGTTATAAGCGTCATAATTCGACAGACCGTATTCAGTTGTATATTTGATAAACAAATCTCTTGGGAGCGCAGGCATTTCACTTCGAATAGCATCAATGTCTTTACTCACAACAGTAATAGGTTGCAAGTCTGGTTCTGGAAAAAAGCGATAGTCGTTGGCCGCTTCTTTTGAACGCATTCCAATTGTTATATTCTTTAATGCATCGTATGAACGCGTTTCCATGTAGATCGTTTCGTTGTTCTCCACCATTTCAATCTGACGTTCAATTTCAAATTCTATAGCCTTTTGAACATTACGCATCGAGTTCATGTTTTTCACTTCGACCTTTGTTCCAAATTCTTTAGTACCGTGAAGCATTACAGAAATGTTGGCATCACATCTCATTGATCCTTCTTCCATGTTACCATCACAAATATCAAGGTAGCGAACCAATTTTCTAACTTCCATAAGATAGTTGTAGGCTTCTTGAGAAGTTCTCATATCATGTTCTGTTACTATCTCTAATAATGGAACTCCTGCTCTATTTAGGTCAACTAATGTGTCATAAAGATCCACATCGTGCATGCTTTTTCCTGCATCTTCTTCCATGTGAATTCGAGTAAGTTTTATTGCTTTCTCACCATCCTTATCGTCCTTGATATAGATTCGCCCATTTGTACAAATAGGTGTTTTATCTTGTGTTATTTGATACCCTTTTGGAAGATCGGGGTAGAAGTAATTCTTTCGATCGAAATTTTGATTTTCCGAGATGTCACACTCACAGGCAATTCCAAGGCGGATAGCATATTCAATTGTCTTCTTGTTCATCTTTGGAAGCGTTCCAGGATGACCCAATGTGATCGGGCTAACGTTTGTATTTGGAATAGCTCCAAACTCATTTACGTCATTTGAATACGCCTTCGTTTTTGTGAGCATTTGTGCATGGACCTCTAATCCAATCACAACTTCATATTTGTCTCTAATTTCTGGCGTCATAATTAAACTCTCGATATAAGTTCGCGCATTATAATTGTCATTGAAGGCTCTGCTTTTCCAGCAACTGCAATAACATCTTCTACGCTAACTTCTTGTATTTTCCCTGGAACTCCTAGGTCTGTAATAATTGAAATTGCGAAACAAGGAATTCCCATGTGTCTTGCAACAATTACTTCAGGAACAGTTGACATACCAACTGTGTCAGCACCAATAGCTCTAACGTATCCATATTCTGCAGGTGTTTCTAAGGTTGGCCCTGTTAGGCCAGCATAGATTCCTGTTCTTACATTAATATTTGATTCTGCTGCGATCTCTTGAGCCAGTGCAATCATCTTCTGATCGTACGGTTGGCTCATATCTGGAAAACGCGGACCAAGTTCGTCAATATTCTTTCCAATTAGTGGATGTGCTGGGAATAAATTAATGTGATCCGTTTGGATCATTACATCGCCAATTTCAAAATCTGGATTTACACCACCAGAAGCATTACTCACAAACAGGCGCTCAATTCCTAAGAATTTCAACACCCTAACTGGAAATGTTACTTCTTTCATCGTGTAGCCTTCATAGAAATGAAAACGTCCTTGCATTGCAACAACCAATTTCCCTCCTAGTTTTCCGAATATTAATTTTCCTGAATGGCTTTGAACAGTCGACAATGGGAAGTGAGGAATGTTTTTGTATTCAATCTCGTCAATGATCTCAATTTCATTTACCAGTCCACCAAGTCCAGTTCCAAGAATTATCCCTATTGTTGGCTCAACCGAAGTTTGTGATTTAATATATTCGTGCGCTTCTTTAAATTTTTGCAACATACTCGTCTAGTAGTTTATTAAATGTTTCTTGTTGGTCAATTTCAATACTTATTGGTTGATAACACCAAGCAAAAGAAGCGTCAAATACTGCATCGAACTTTTTCAATCTCATAAAGTCCTTTTCGGTAGTGACAATGATCTTCTCGTGACTAGCAAATTTACCAAATTTATCATGAATTAACCCAATATCTGATGCTGTAAAATCGTGATGATCTTTAAATGCCAAATGCTCGACTTTACTAAATCGTGCTAGCTGGTCAATTAGAGGCTTTGGGTTGCCAATTCCAGTGATCAATAAAATGTTTTTTGCTTCAATTGATACCTGAGAATTAAAGGGTACAAGTTCTCCATAACTTATCGACGAAAAGAAAATATGTTTTCCTGGATAGTTGATACGTTGGATAATGGATTTTTTAGCTTGAGCATCAAGATTGGCTGGACATTTAGAAATTATCAGGATGTCTGATCTTTTCGCTCCACCTTTAAATTCGCGCAAATTGCCAGCAGGCAGCACATAATCATCACAGTATAAGTCGTTAAACTGAGTAATTAATATATTTAAACCTGCTTTGACAGCTCTATGCTGAAATGCATCATCAAGTACGATCAATTTATTCTCGGGGAATTCCTTTAGAATTTTTTCTACTCCAAGTTGTCGTTTTTCAGCGACTACGACATTTACTTCTTCGCTGTGATGATTTTGATAGAGCAGAGGCTCATCTCCTATTTGAGAGCTTGATGATTTTGAATTGGCAATAATTA
>JABSPC010000168.1 GCA_013215515.1 Crocinitomicaceae bacterium | reverse complement strand
TTACATTACCTCAACAGACAGCAAATCAAGTTAGGGACAACTGTTGAAGTTGTTCGCTCTGAACCCTTTGATAAAAGCATGAAGGTCACGTATAACAATATGACGCCGGTTGTGCTCAGTAATGATGTTTGCCAGAGATTGCTTGTGGAGTCTGTTGAGTAGTTACGAGTAATGAAGGTAGCTATGGAAAAAAGCTAATTGTATGAAGTTAACAATTCAAAGAAGTATTTTTCTTATTATTATACGTAGGTTTCAGTCTATTATTTTACGAATTCAGTTTTTGGCGAAGATCCTATTTTGCTGATTATGACTCATATTTTATTTCTGATCTATTGAATTATTCAACGTATGGATTTATTTCATGTATCATCTATAATGATAAATCATCCTACATTGGATTCTACGGAAATGTTACTGTCATTCGCCATGGATCGCTTCTAGAATGGATTGATTACATAATTGGATTTCGTCGTTGGTTTGACACAGCTATTCTATATAAATCTTGACTTGGTAAATAGAATCAAAATAAAACGAAGTAGAATCATTCAAAGTTTATCCTTTAAAGTTGAGGTAACCGAGTATGTGATAATTGTTAACATTAAAACTTCATTGATATTCGTTTCTTTATTTGCTCTAATTGCATTACCTGCCTCTCTATTTATTATGCCTTTCCCATATGTACTCGCCCTTATGTCGGTCCCATTAGCCATTTACACGGTAAACCATCTAATTAAGCGAAGTGCAATTAAAATAATTGAATCGGAAGTTCGAGAGCTTTTATACAGTTTGTAAAACTTGCTTTTTCATTGGAAGCTGCCAACAGGATAGTATTTTCAATATAATAATTCAGCACGAATCAGATCTGTTTGTGTTTTTCGGAGACAATTCCCGCGATCAGGGATAAAGACAAAATCAATTTAATCGGCCAGCCTTCTTGCAATTCAGAAGCCTCTGTATATGCGGCGATACGATTAATCGAGACAAAGAAAATTAGGGCAATCCGGCACATAAGAGAACGCCTTTTAATCGCAAGAATGGTAAGACATAGAAAAACTAAACCAATTATTCCTGCGCCAATCAAAATGGTGTTAGAGCCTTCATGTTTGTTCGCGGGAGTATATGGCAGAATCAAGTGAATCAGCGTTAAAAGAATTAAGGCTCCAAAGGCAAATCCTTTTCGAAAACGATGTGTTTTATGTAGGAACTGTGTCAACTCTAGAGCTTCTCAAAGCGCATTGCCTCTCCTTCTCCAAAACGGATAAGGTACAATCCAGATTTTAATTCAGAAACAATAATGGTTTTAGAGGGTCCTCTAAGATACCTTCCATTACAACCTTTCCAGAGATATTGAGAATGGTGTAAGGTTCATTTTCGTAATTCTCTTCGATTAAAATTGCCATTTCAGAACTGGTGGGGTTGGGCGATAGAGTTATCGATTGAGGGCTTAATGAGTCAAGTGGTTTGCAATCCTTTAAAACGATTACTTGACCCGTTGTGTCCGAACAGCCAAGAGGTGACATCCCAAGAACTTGAATATTATATGTCCCTGCATCCTGAAACTCATATAGGTGAGGACCAAATCTAGATATCAGTGAACTGTCTATTAGCCAAAGAAATTCAAATACACCAGAGCCTGCGCCGTTCAATTCCACAATCCAAGGAGGACAGATAGGCGCATCAACCATCATAGCAACATTTGGATTCTCTTCCACATAAACATAATCAATATATGTCTCTGAATTTGTACAGCCATTGTCTGTAGTAACGGTTAGTGTAACATCATATAAACCATCCAAATATGTGATTGTGAAATAATTACAACTTGTTAGTGATCCTCCGTTTCCAAAATCCCACCGGCAATCCACCAATGGACTTCCACCTGACGAAATGTTTGTGAAGGTTACTGTCATTGGCGAGCAACCGGAGGTTAGATCTGCCCCGAAACTAACAACAGGAAGTGCCTCAATAGAAATATATACAGTATCATATGATAAGGTTCCATTGTTATCTGCCGTGACGATGTATTCCATTCCGCCCGTAGGAAAAAAAGAGGATCAAGTCCAAAAGTTGGGGAGGAATTTAAACTGAAAGTGTTTTCCTTGTAAAAACAGTATTCTATTGGAGGCTTATCTAGATTTATTAAAGCTGATTTTACCAGAAATGCTAGTGGAGCATTTTGATTTAGTTAAATC
>JABSPC010000167.1 GCA_013215515.1 Crocinitomicaceae bacterium | reverse complement strand
ACTTTTCTGTAATCAATAAAATTGCTCTAACAATGTTGAAAAAGGATACTTTAAAAGCATCTATTATGACAAAACGATTGAATGCAGGCTGGAATGAAGCATATTTGAAAAAAATACTAGGATTTTAATGCGTCTGCCCTGCATGACTGGCTATTTTCCTTTATGATCAATACTGAAACAATAGAAAACAAAAAAGGTTAGATTTTCCATAATTATCGGGAGCCTAACCCTTCAAATATAATATGACTTAATACTTATGCTTCGCTTGATACAGAAGCCTTTAGGAAGTCACTATTCATTCTTGCGATGTTTTCTAAAGAAATACCTTTTGGACATTCAACCTCACAAGCACCGGTATTTGTACAGTTACCGAATCCTTCTTTGTCCATTTGCTCAACCATGTGCAGTACACGCTTGTTTGCTTCTACTTTACCTTGAGGTAATAATGAGAATTGCGAAACTTTAGCCGAAACGAAAAGCATTGCTGAGGCATTTTTACAAGCCGCAACACAAGCTCCACAACCAATACAAGTTGCAGCGTCGAAAGCGTTATCTGCGTCAATTTTTGGGACAGGAATAGCATTATCGGTGCTAATCGCCAATGGTAATTTTTGATATTAACCATGGGAATATTGGACAATCTTAAAGTCATTGATGCAAGCACAGTTCTCGCTGGGCCGAGCGTCGCAACTTATCTAGCGGAATTAGGAGCCGAGGTAATTAAAGTTGAACATCCCATTCACCCTGATGTTACGAGAAGTTGGAAACTACCCGAGGAAGATGAAGCAAGTGCGGTATCAGCTTATTTTTCAAGTGTAAACTTCAATAAAGAGTACACCAAATTGAATTTATGCGAAAAAGAAGATTACGCTGAATTCATGGGTTTAGTCGATTCAGCTGACATTCTAATTATGAACTTCAAACGGAGTGATTACATTAAGTTTAATCTAGACGACACCACTTTGCTTTCTAGAAACCCTCGACTCATTATTGGAAAAATAAATGGGTATGGAGAAGATAGTGATCGAGTAGCTTATGATTTAATCCTCCAGGCCGAATCAGGTTTCATGTCCATAAACGGACAAAAGGATGGTCCTCCGACGAAAATGCCCGTTGCCTTAATCGATGTATTGTCAGCGCATCATTTAAAAGAAGCAATTCTGCTCGCTTTGTATGAACGAGAGAAAACGAATAAAGGCCAATCCGTTAGTGTTTCATTGTACGAGGCCGCAATTAGTAGTCTATCAAATCAAGCTTCAAATTATTTAATGACTGATCAAATTCCAGAACGAATAGGAAGTTTACATCCGAATATTGCGCCTTATGGTGAACTGTTTGAAACATCCGATGAAGCCACAATCACTTTTGCAATTGGATCAGATCTGCATTTTGAAAAACTCTGCGGTGTTTTGGACTTAATAGAATTACCAGATTCAGATCGGTTTTATTCAAATCAAATGCGAATCGTGAACAGAGAAATACTCCAAAGGTTAATTGAAGAAAAGACTATTCATTTAGATTCAGATCCAATATTGAAGCAACTTGAAGAGTTAAATGTTCCTGCCGGTAAAGTCAAAAATTTGAAAGAAGTATTTGAAGATGAAAAGGCAAGAGGATTAATTCTCGAAGAAGACATTGATGGAATTAAAACCAGAAGAATTCGCTCAAAAATATTTAAGTCAAATGGAAATTAGAGCGCCCAAAACAGAGATTGAATGGGAGGAGTATTACACGCTTCGCTATAAAATACTTCGTGCTACATTGGATCAACCTTTAGGCAGCGAGCGCAACGATGGTGACAAAACGGGCCAACACTTCGCATTATTTTCAGAAGGTAGGATAGCTGCTATTGCGAGACTAGATCAAGCTGAGGACGGCATTTCACAGGTTCGATTTGTCGCAGTTGATAATGCGATTCGAGGAAAAGGATTTGGAAGACTAATTATGGAAGCCACTGAGAAGGCATCTATTGAACAAGGCAATCATAAAATGGTCTTACAAGCTAGAGATTATTCGGTAGACTTTTATCTTCGACTTGATTATACCTTGTTAGAAAAGACGCATCTTTTGTTTGGAGTAATTCAACATTATAAAATGGAGAAGGTTTATTAATTAGAAATGATAAGTTGGAAGTTAGTTACTAACCTTTATTAATCCTGTCTCTTTTTATTTTTCCGAACCTGAGTCTCGATGCGTTTTGTAAGAAGCTTAAACAATAGCTCAGCATCCTTAGCATCGAGTTTTCTACCTATCTTGATTACTTTCCCCTGATATTCAAACTCAAGGCGCTCACCTCCAATAACCCAAGGTGATTTTTCCCAAGCTGCCTGAAGCGATCGCTCTTCAGTTTTGTACACTGCAATCTTTGAGATATTTTCAAGTAAAAAGAATTTCGATTTTCCGTATTTACGAATTGACTTTTTATAGATCAATTTTGCCTCATCGATTTTAATGAGCTCCTTTCCCCACATAAGCCAGAACCATGATTTCATAACCTTAAAGGCAAAGTACACCCAAAAGGCGAGAAATATGATGATGATGATTGACTCTTGTTCGGTAAATTTAGAATTCAGAGAATACCAAATAACAATTGCACCGAGGGTTAACCACATAGAAACCCATGCTCCCATCAAACCTTTTAGCCAACCAATATCTTTTGGGTGAACCACAATTGTTGTCTTCGATTTATCATCTACAAACGAAACTCTTTTACCAATCCATTTCATGGCTACAAAGGTATCTAATTTTTAGGTATTGGTAAAAGAAACGGGCGATTCTCATTTAAGAAAATCGCCCGTTATAATAGGAATCAATTATTGATTACTCAACAATTAATCTTTGTGTCATTTCAACATTGTTAACTGTCAATTTAACCAAGTAAACTCCAGCCTCTAAAGACGAAGTGTTAATTGGAAGTTTAGAACCAGCAGTAACAACTCCGTAATCATTAGAACCAACTTCTTTCCCAGTCATATCAATCAATTTGATTTGAACTTCTGAATTGCTATCGAAATCAGCTTCGATAAACGCAACAGTGTTTGCTGGGTTAGGGTACATTCTAAAAGTAGATTTAGGATCTAATGGAGAAATTCCAGTATTACTAAATACAGTTGATTTACCAGCATTGTCAATTCCTCCATTAGGATTAAGTAACATTCCAATAACATGAATGTTGTTCTCATCCCATTCAGCAGGCAATGTGAAAGTAAATGTAACAGAGTGCGACTCACCAACATTAACTGTTGGAGGGAAACTAGTAGGCTCACCGTTCCAATCTGGAGCGATATCTCTTGCTACGTGATCGTAAACCATTTGAGAAGCAGGAACTGGAGAAGGCAATAACTCGTATCCACCCATTTCACCATATCCACCACCAGCGTAAGCATTTGCTTGATCGTATCCATCAGCACTTGAACCAGTAACTCCATCTTCAGTCAATACACATGCAAGTCTCCAATTGTCATTTGCAGCCATATCGAATGTAGCAGTAACTGTAACTTGTAATTCTCTTGTACCTACATCCCAAATTGAAGCATTTGAAATCATT
>JABSPC010000166.1 GCA_013215515.1 Crocinitomicaceae bacterium | reverse complement strand
ATGGATCTTGGAATGTTGCGGCTGACGCTGGATTAACCGCAAAGGTTCCAGGACCTCTGATTGACCATTTTTGTTTTGGTAAAACATTGTTGATCACCTCTTCAGCTACATATACGGCATCTGGTCGTTGTGCAGGCCAAGACCAGTATGTCATCATACTTTGATCATTACCTGTAGTATGTGTTGCACAAGAATTATAATCCGTATGCCAAGGAATTGACATGAATTTGCAGATGTCTCCAGGCTCTACGGGGGTTACATTGTCTGGCGTAAATCCAACCCCCAAAGCAGGAGACTCTAGATTACTGTAGTCCATTTGTTCCATATTAATTCTAAATGGTCCAGCCGCAGTATGTTGTCCATCTTCAATCCAATTTTTGTACAATTCAACATTCCTAACGATGAATGTCATTTCAATTCCTGGACTAAATCGACCTCCAAGACAGTTCGCTAGGATGTTTCTATCCAGTTTTTCACCTGCTCCTAAAATCGTTCCTTCCTTCGCATTTTGGGTAACGAGCCATTGATACATCAAGAAGTATTGCGTTCTTGAAAAAGCAAGGAAATCTTGTACTCGACTCTCAGGATTGCTTGGATCATCTAGAACTGAATCTCCTAATGAAAGGGGCATTCTTGTTCCATTTTGTTCATTTTCATTGTTAGGAATGTTAGGATTTCGCAGGTAGCTCATAATTTGCGTCCATTCGGGCTTAACTCCCTGTTGTCCAACTGTATCATGTGCTCCTTGACCAGCTGATACAAGATTTGTTGCCCACTTTTGAAGATGCGCAGCATTAAGAATTGGTCTTATTTGATTATTATAATCAGGCTGATAATCGGGATTGTATCCTAATCCAAGATAAAAAGGGTCATCTTCTTTTGTGATAGGAGTGGTGTTCTTAGGATCGAACATAGATGGTTCTAAATCAAATTTTTCAACCCATGCATTGTATTGATCTTCCCATAAAGAAACCACATTTGGTACTTGTGGAGCATAAGATGGATCTGAAGTTATTACCCAAGCACTTCCTTGAACTTCCAATGTTTCTGCTCCATCATCAAGAACAATAATTGCAGTAACTGGTCCATCAGCGGTATCATCATACCAACCATCGTTGTTTACTGCATTATTTAGATCGACAGAATCACTATAAACACCTGCATCTTCAAAACCTGATGCTTTACCATATGCACCAACAACAATTAGTCGACCTTGATCATCTGTATGCATATCACCCAGAGATTCGATTTTTTCGGTTTTATCTAGCCCGTCAGGATAAACAGGGAATTGAGTAGGATATGTCACATCCGTTATTACAGATCCTGATGCGATATATTGGTTTTGTTGTGCTGCTGTAAAAGCAACGGATTCAGTTTCTCCGTATTGAACAACAAGAGGTCCTGCATCAATTACAAGTTTCTCACGACGTAAATTACTATCTAGAACATCTTGCGAATTAGTACACGTTTGATCCTCGCCTTCTACCATTTTTGGTAAAGAAGGGAAGTCAATGTTTCTAACGATTGGAGTTTGTTGAGTTGCATTATCGTAAGCTGAAACTCCTTGTTTTGGTTCAATCCAACTATTCGATTTCTTATTTGCTAAGTGAACTTGCCACATTATTGAAGAGACAGTTTTAGGTGATCCGTCCACATTGATGACACTTCCAACTTTAATTTCAGTTCCCGCTCCTGTTGGGTATTTTGAAATATCACTGTCACTATAATCGTAAATTTTGAATCGAGCAGCTTGCCTTTTTAATTGACCATCATTATCTCGAATATGATCACTCGTAATGGTTTGATTTTCAGTCCCAGGTACTATTGGCAATCCACCCATTGGGTCAGAATCCGTTTCACCTTCCATTCCAGCCATTGTTTCAGGACCTAAATAGAATTCTTCACTATTTCCAACTCTTGCAATTCCTATTGCAGGATGGATTCTAAATATTTTATTTGTTGACATATTTTTAATTTTTTAGTTTAAATAAGTTTCGATTCAACCTATAATTCTGGGACCTCGGTTTCTTTTATTCGTCTCGATCTACAGTTATAACTACTTCACCTTGTATAATTGCGTTGATGTAATTCTTAAGAAGAATATGACTTGTCAATACATTTTTCCCATCAATTACGGCGCCATCAATTGATTGTTTCATAGTGTTATGACAAGAGAAACAGCTAGGTTGTTGGTTGACGTCTTGCGTAAATGTTTCAACTACTGAATTGGAAAGTGTTTTTGATCCAGTCTGAAGGTTAGGATTAACCGTAAGCGACCAATCAGGAACTAAATGTCCATTGTCTATATCAAACCAAACAGCTCCAACTTCACTGTAGTTTTGCCACATTGAGTTCGGATCAATTGTATTATGAACTTGATTGTTTAGCTCTTCGATATTGTCTTGATTTGTTTCGTCTCCACCACCATATTCATGTCTTCTATAAACTTGACTTGTTGCATCAACACCGTAATAACCAGTAATTATTTGCGTGGAGGCATTAACCTCGAGAGCCTTGTAATTTGCAACGTTACAATTGCCGAGTGCGGTGTTTTTAGCATAGAAAGTTTCAGTTTTATCACTTGGTACTCCTGTACCAGTCATTTCGTTCTGGAGGATATAACTTGGCGCATTATCGTTGTGTTCAAAAGTTGTCCAGATAAACTCAGGATGACGGTCAACTACCACAGCGATGTGAAATCCAACTAAAGCCACAGTCTCTTCTCTCGT
>JABSPC010000165.1 GCA_013215515.1 Crocinitomicaceae bacterium | reverse complement strand
CTTCTAACATTTCTGTTTGAGCCGCTCCAAGTGCGAGGCAATTCATTTTTATGTCACTCTCTTTGTATTCTTCTGCAAACATCTCGGTAAAACTACATAACGCAGCCTTTGAAGTAGAGTAGGCCGTGAGCCCTGGAAACTTAACGCTTCCTTGGAACCCTCCAACTGAACTTATATTTACAATATGACCAGATTTCATTTTTCCAAGAGCGGCTTGGACAGTTTCCATAACTGAAATTATATTCACGTTATAGCAATCTTCGAAGTCTTCTCTTGTTAATTCAGTGAATGGTTTGTTTACCAAATGTCCAGCATTGTTAATCAAGAGATCAATTGATTCTAGATCATAAAATAGTGTTGAACATTTTGAACGAACATCCTTTGCGTTTAAATCCAGTGAGTAGCATTTGACATTTTCAAAAGAAGAAAATGCTTCATTCATTCGATCGAGATTTCTAGATAAAGCGATAATCTGATTGTTGGCATCGGTTGCAAATAATTCCACCAATGCCTTTCCGATTCCTCGGCTAGCACCAACAACAACGATTGTTTTACGCTTCATCATAATTCACTGTTAACGATTCACTAGCTGCGTGTGATTGACACGTTAATATATACCCTTCTTCAATTTCAGCATCTGTCAACGAGTAATTCAACTTCATGGAGACTTTACCGTCAATTACTTTCGCTTTACACGTGCTACAAACACCACCTTTACACGAATAGGGAGCATCAACACCGTTCTTAATGGCAGAATCCAAAACGCTTTGATTAGGTCCCATTTCGAAAATTGTATCGTCTCCATCAAGGATAACTGTGACTTTCGCTTTACCACTAAAAGAACCACTCTCCTCTTTTGTTTTAGATTTCATTAAAACAGGATCAGTAAAGAGTTCGTAGTGAACTTTATCATCTGAAACTCCAAATTCTTTCAAAGTGTCAGCGATATCTTTAATCATTTGTTCAGGTCCACACATTAAAAATGCATCAGATTTGAGAATCTCTAGATTTGATTTAATTAATGCCGTAAAAGATTCTTTATCGATTCTTCCATTTTCGTGTTCAGTCTTACTTTCTTGACTTAAATAATAAGTTGTTGAAGTATTTTTTAAAGCATCTAATTCACTTTTAAAAATCACTGAATCTTCCGTTTTGCTTCCGTAAAGCAATTGCATTTTTGCTCCGTTAGTTTCAATGTCTTTTGCCATGGACATAATTGGAGTGATTCCACTTCCAGCAGCAATCGCCACAACATTGTTAGCTCCATTTGGGCGAACAAAACTACCTTCTGGAGCTGAAACAAATACTTGAGTTTCTGCGGCCGCTATGTCATTGAACCAAACTGAAACAGTTCCGTTGTCAACTTTCTTAACCGCAACAGCCAAGGCTTCACCTTTACCGCTACAAATAGAATAAGACCTTCTGTGCTCTTTTCCATCAACGGTTATTGCAAAATTCACGTATTGACCAGCCTGGCATGAAAATGTTGAAGCCAAATCACTTGGGATCTCCAATTCTACTTTTACCGTATCTGGAGCAACTTTCGAAATTGCTTTAATCACAATTGAGTGAAAGCCACGTGGTGCTTTATTCGAATTCGATTTACTAAATAATTTTTTAAACAATGCCATATTTATTCGTCAAATGAAACTATTAATTTATCACTAGTTGGGTGTGCTTGGCATGTTAGAATGAAACCTTCGTCAATCTCTTCTTGCTCAAGAGAGTAGTTGACATCCATTCTCGCTGTACCTTCAATGATTTTCGCTTTGCAAGTGCAACAAACTCCTCCTTTGCAAGCATAAGGAACATCTCCACCAGCTGCTTGAGAAGCATCTAAGATATTCATGCCATCAGAAGCAAGATTTAATTCAATTTCCTCTTCATCAATAATAACAATTACGTTAGCATCAATTTTAGGAGCGTCCGTTGGAGGTGCAATTTTCTTTTCTGTTGAAGGTGTAGTAAATAGTTCGAAATGAATTTTCGACTCGTCAACGCCTTTTCCAGTCATGCTTTCTTTTACGGCATGAATCATCTGCTCAGGTCCACAAAGGTAGACTGCGTCAATATCAACTTCTTTTAAAAAAGCGTCAAACAATTGATCCGCTTTATCTTTATCTATTCTTCCTTTTTGCAAAGGGTTTCCTAGGCTTTCTCGTGACAATACATGAACAATTCTCAATCGTTCCATATATTGATTTTTCAAGGCTTCGATTTCTTCTCTAAAGATAATTGATCCAAATCCTTTATTTCCATAGAACAAAGTCACGTCGCTATTCGGCTCTTCATGCAATGCCGATTTCGCGATGGAAAGAATTGGTGTTACACCACTTCCAGCCGCGAAAAGAACATAGCTTTTTGAACTGTTCGCATCTGTAGTTAATGCAAAATTTCCTGCAGGAGTCATAACATCTAAGGACATCCCAACTTTCAGATCATTGTTAGCGTACGTGCTAAATTTACCGTCAGGAACTTGCTTTACAGCAACACGCCATTCGTTTTCAAAAGGAGACGAACAAAGCGAGTAAGACCTTCGTGTATCCTCATTGTCGATATCTGCTCGAAGAGTCAAGTACTGACCGGATTTGAATGTGTAATCATTACTCAGTTCTGAGGGAACATCAAAAGCAATTGAGACAGTATCTTCGGTCTCATTATTTATATCACTGATGAGTAAAGAATGAAAAGTTGGTTTCATATATTGAAATTGATCTTTCGGCAAAGATACTCATTTTTCCTTTTCTAGCTCTCTGATTTTTCGTTTGAAAACCTGATTAATGTCAAGTGAAAATGTCATCGCGAATTCGTATATTTGTAGTAGAATTATTAAGCCAGATGAAAGAACAGGATATTTCTGAACTTGAAAGAATATTTCAAGAAAAAATAGACCAAGATATTAAGATAGAACCTAAGGATTGGATGCCTGATAACTATCGTAAGACCTTGATTCGACAAATTTCACAGCACGCACATTCTGAGATTGTTGGAATGTTGCCTGAAGGAAATTGGATTACTAGAGCTCCAAATCTTAGAAGAAAAGCGGTGCTTCTTGCGAAGGTTCAAGATGAAGCGGGACATGGATTGTATTTATACAGCGCAACCGAAACTCTTGGTGCTGATAGAGAAGATACTATTGACGATTTGCATTCTGGGAAAGCAAAATATTCATCAATTTTTAACTACCCAACATTAACTTGGGCGGATATGGGAGCCGTTGGATGGCTTGTTGATGGAGCAGCGATTATGAATCAAGTTCCATTGTGCAGATGCTCATACGGGCCTTATGCAAGAGCGATGGTCCGTGTTTGTAAAGAAGAGTCTTTTCACCAACGTCAGGGATATGAAATCATGATGACTTTAATGTCTGGAACTATTGAGCAAAAAGAAATGGCTCAAGATGCATTAAATCGATTTTGGTGGCCATCGTTAATGATGTTCGGCCCTCCTGACACTGATTCTAAGCATACAAAGCAATCGATGGAATGGAGAATTAAACGCCATACAAATGATGAGTTACGTCAGATGATGGTTGATTTTACTGTTCCTCAGGCAGAGGCAATTGGACTTACTATTCCCGATCCAGATTTGAAATGGAATGAGGAAAAAGGAGGTTATGATTACGGAGAGATTGATTGGGATGAATTCTGGAACGTAGTGAAGGGAAACGGACCTTGTAATAAAGACAGAATTGATACGCGGAGAAAAGCGAAGGAAAACGGAGCTTGGGTTAGAGAGGCAGCAAATGCGCACGCGGAAAAAAGAAAAGATAGAAAAATAGCATAAGAATTAGATTATGACGAATAAAGAATGGCCTCTTTGGGAGGTTTTTATTAGAAGTAAACAAGGGTTAAGTCATAAGCACTTTGGAAGTTTAAGAGCTTCTGATGAGAAAATGGCTATTGAAAATGCCAGAGATGTTTACACGAGACGTTCAGAAGGAATTAGTATTTGGGTTGTAGAATCATCTAATATTGTTGCATCCGATCCAAGCAAGGCTGATTCATTGTATGATCCCTCGAATAGTAAGGTTTACCGTCATCCAACATTTTACGATGTGCCGGATGGAATTGAACACATGTAATAATTGTGATTGTTAGTATGAATTCATTATTTGAATACCTAGTTCGTTTAGGAGACGATAGTTTGATCTTAGGTCATCGATTATCAGAATGGTGTGGTCACGGTCCAATTTTGGAAGAAGACATCGCGATGACGAATATATCTTTGGATTTAATCGGTCAAGCGACTACGTTTCTCGAACACGCTGGAAAAGTAGAAGGAAAAGGAAGATCTGAGGATGATTTAGCCTTTTTAAGATACCAGAAAGACTACAAGAATTTACTTTTGGTTGAACGACCAAATGGAGATTTTGGAGTGACAATGATGCGTCAATTCTTATTCGATGCATTTAGAAAACCTCTTTTTGAAAGATTGGTTAACTCTAAAGATGAGCAGCTTTCCGCTATAGCTGCGAAGTCGTTAAAAGAAACAACATATCACTTACGTCATTCTTCTGAATGGGTTATTCGCTTGGGTGATGGGACTGAGGAATCGCATCAAAGAGTCCAAGATGCTTTAGATGAGCTTTGGAAATACACTGCCGAAATGTTCGTTGAAGATGAGGTAAATCAAAACTTAACGGAAAACGGAATTATTCCATCGATGGAAGGTTTAAAAGAAGAGTGGAATGCAACGGTGACTTCGGTTCTTGATCAAGCAACGTTAACAATTCCGACAAATAATTGGGAGCAACATGGAGGTCGAAATGGTAAACACTCTGAACATCTTGGGTTTATCCTAACAGAGCTTCAATATATGCAACGCGCGTACCCAGGAATGGAATGGTAATTCGAGAAGAAAAGCGAGCGTTTTTTGAATCGGAATGTAAAGTGACGCATTAGAATTTAGAATCACGATTGAATTTTTATGGAATCAGCAGATCAAATTAGGCAGTACATGGAAGAGGTCTTCGATCCCGAAGTTCCTGTTTTAACAATTGTTGATCTCGGGGTTCTGAGAAATGTTGAAGTGATCGGTGATAAATGTAAAATTACAATCACCCCAACGTATAGCGGTTGTCCGGCGATGAAAACAATCGAAGATGATATCATTATACTTTTGAAGGAGAAAGGAATTGATAATGTTGAAGTTGAATTAGTATTGGCACCGGCTTGGACAACAGATTGGCTTTCTGAAAAAGGAAGGATTAAACTGAAAGAATACGGTATTGCTCCACCTGAGAATGAAGTGGATAAAAGCGTATTGTTTGCCGAGCCAACTATTGTTCCTTGCCCTAGGTGTGATTCGAGAGATACCAAGCTGATTAGTCAATTCGGGAGTACCGCGTGTAAAGCGCATTATCAATGCAAGACATGTTTAGAACCTTTTGATTATTTCAAATGTTTGAAGTAATTGAGCTATGAAAATCCCCTCATTTATTCTGGTTCTTGTCCTCCTTGTATCTTGTTCTTTGGAAGTATCGGATTCTATATCAAAAGAGGAAGGAGAAAAATTCCCAAACGTCGATTTAAAAGATTACAAGACCGTAAAGTTCGAGGAGGATTTTGAGATATTAATATTGAAAGAATTGTCTCTGTCTATGAAGGAAAGTGAAAGAGCTATTTTAGGATATAGTCATTTATCAAAAGAGAAACATATTTATATTGAGCGAGAATCAATAGAGTTACATACTAAAAGCTTATTGGCTCGAAATAGAAGGGTTAAGTCAGCTCTAACATCATTCGGAGCGGAGCATCTGAAACATTTCAAAGGTGTTCTAAAAAAATCAACGGAATCTAAACTTGAGAAAAGTAAAGTTGGAAAATTGGACTGCCTAAGATCAAGTTTTGAAGGCAAGAGTTATGGATTTCCCAGAACCAAATTCTTCACTGTTTGGTATTTTAAAACAAATGAATTCATTTATGCCTTGATTACATGGACGATTGAAGAATCAAAAGATGAATTCAAAGATGAGACCTTAGCAATGAGTTTGTCGTTTAAAGAGGATTAATTGTCCAATAAATCGTCAGCCAGCTCTACACCTGGAGCTCTCATAGCTACTAATGCATTCTTCATAAATGTGAACATATAGATAAGCAAAGAACCTCTTATTATAAAGACGATTATTGCGCCTACGCCTAAATCTGAAAAGGTATTAGCGTTAGTGTATAGGTTCACTAGCGTTGAAACAAGAAAGACGGTTACACCAAGAAAGTAAGCCCAACCTTGTCTTTTATTCAAGAAGATGGCGGCAACAGCATAAGCTGCCAGCATAGCTATATCAATAGCTAGGGCAGCGATAAGTATCGATGTGTCGTATATTGAACCTAATTGGGAGTATATGAAAATTGTTCCCAGTACTCCAAGGCCAAAAATAATCCAAAATAAGGTAACTAGTCCACCAAATCCTTCTCTATCATTTTTTGAGTTTTCGGGAAGATAGGCTGTTCCTTCGACAGATACATTTAATACTATAGGTCTTTTCGATGAAAATTTAATTTTAATATTTCCAACCTTTTCATCTTTATAATGAAATCCAGTTTTAAATTCTGAAGGATGACCAATGGCTGTAATCAATCGACCATCGACATATACCTTTACATTTTTGTAACCAGTTTCCCATGTTAAGTAGATTGACTTGTCTGGTTCATCCGGAAGGCTGTATCTTTTTGAAAATGTACTCATCTTGTTATTCGTATTTGGATTGCGGTAAAAGTAGTTAAATCGTGAGTATTTAATATACGTAGAGTTACGTGGTTAATTATGGAGCAAAAAAAAGAGGCATTACTTACGCAATGCCTCTCAATATCGAATTCGATTCTTATCCTAAGAAGGGATATCTATAATCTGATGCTGGAATAAATGTTTCTTTAATTGTTCTTGCTGAAATCCAACGAAGTAAATTCATCGGTGATCCTGCTTTATCATTTGTTCCTGAACCTCGTGCTCCACCAAATGGTTGTTGTCCTACGACAGCTCCAGTTGGCTTGTCATTAATGTAGAAGTTACCGGCAGCGTACTGAAGTTTTTTCATTGCATGATTGATTGCATATCTATCGTTCGAAATAATTGAACCAGTTAATGCATAATCGGAAGTCGAATCAACTAAGTCTAAAGTTACATCGAAATCGTCTTCATCGTAAACGTATATTGTCATAACCGGTCCGAAAATCTCTTCACATAAAGTTCTGAACTTTGGATTAGTAGTTACTACAATCGTAGGTTCGACAAAGTATCCAATTGATTTATCGTATCCTCCACCAACAATTATTTCAGCATCATCTTGTTCTTTAATAAAGTCAATATAAGATGCGATATT
>JABSPC010000164.1 GCA_013215515.1 Crocinitomicaceae bacterium | reverse complement strand
GAACAATATCTATTTACGGTCATACCAGGAACCTTCACTGTATCCAATCCCATCAATGAAATCATTCTTCCTATGTTGAGTCCTTGTTCTGCTTCTGGAGTTGCATTTCCAACGATAACATCGTCAATTCGCTCTTTGTCCAATTGTGGAACTTGCTCCATGATGTGCTTAACTACATTTGCAGCTAAATCATCTGGACGATAAAATCTAAATCCTCCACGACCAGCTTTTCCAACTGCAGTACGGTATCCGGTAACTATGTATGCTATACTCATAATTCAATAATTTCTAATTCCTCAATATTTTACCTTTCTTAACAATGCTTTCCAATCGCTCAAGCGTTTTCTTCTCTTGGCATAATTCAAGGAATGCTTTTCGTTCCAGGTCCAATACATATTGTTCTGAAACCGTTTCATTTTGAGATAAATCTCCTCCACAAAGAACGAGTCCTAATTTTTCAGAGATCACGCGATCGTGTTCAGACATATAATTTCCAGAGAGCATTGCATTCGCGCCAACGTAAACAATCCCTAATCCTTCTTGTCCCATCACGGTAATGTTCTTTTCTCTTTTCGGAGCAACGTAACCTTTGTTTGCCATTTTCAAACAAGCCTCTTTCGCTCTTGTCAACTGGTATTCACGACTGACAACTACTTCGTCAATTCCTTCTCTTAAATAGCCAAGATCGAACGCTTCGTACGCTGAAGTGGACACTTTTGCTTGGCCAATTGTTAGGAAACGTTCTCGCAATCGATTGATTTTGATATCGCCTGCAACGTATTCTTCTGACAAGCGCTTCGCGAATTCTTTTGTTCCACCACCGCCAGGAATAAGACCAACGCCAAATTCAACCAACCCCATATAAAGCTCAGCGTGTGCAATTACTTTATCGGCGTGAAGTGCAATTTCACATCCGCCTCCAAGAGCCATATTGTGAGGCGCAACTACTACTGGTGTGTTTGAATAACGCACTCTCATCATTGTGTCTTGGAAGGTTTTTATTGCGAAATTCAGTTCGTCATAATCTTGCTCGATGGCCATCATGAAAATCATTGCAACATTTGCTCCTGCAGAGAAATTCTGACCAGTGTTGGAAATTACGAGTCCGTTGTATTCCGTTTCAGCAAGCGTCAATGCTTTTTGAATTCCTTCAATTACACCGCCTCCTATGGTATTCATTTTTGTGTGGAATTCAAGATTCAGGATGCCATCTCCGATATCGACAATTGTAGTGTCAGAATTGCCCCAAACTTTATTCTCACTTCGAAGTACGTCTAGTGAAACGATTTCTTCTCCACCTGGGATCGGAATGAATGATTTACTCGTAACATCGTAATAGTACTTAACGCCTTTTTCTGTTTTATAGAATGATTTAATCCCAGCTTCTTTCATATCAGAAACCCAGCCTGCGGCCTTCTTATTCTGATCACCTATCAATTTCAATCCTTGATCAAGTCCTACGATATCCCATGTTTCAAAAGGTCCAAGTTCCCATCCAAACCCTGCTTTCAAGGCATCATCTATTTTATAGAGATCATCTGTGATTTCGGGAAGTCGATTGGATACATAAGCGAAAAGTCCACCGAATAATTTACGGTAAAAGTCACCCGCTTTGTCCATTCCCATGAAAAGCATTTTTGTTCTCTGATTTAGATTATCAATGGGCTTGGCCATGTCGAGTGTCGGGAATTTAACTTTCGCTTTTTCTCGATATTCCAAGGTGTTTAAGTCCAAAGTTAGAATTTCGCTTTTGCCATTTTCATCTTTGATCTTTTTGTAAAACCCTTGTTTGGTCTTTGATCCAAGCCATCCTTTTTCGACCATTTTCGAAATGTAATCGGGCAGCTTGAACAATGCTATTTCTTCGTCATCTGGACAATTGTCTTTTATTCCATTTGCTACATGAACAAGGGTGTCAAGTCCAACAACATCACATGTTCTGAATGTCGCTGATTTTGGACGTCCTAAAATTGGTCCAGAAAGCTTGTCAACTTCTTCAACGGTCAATCCCATTTCTTCAACAGCATGGAACAATGACATTATAGAGTAAACTCCAACTCGATTGGCGATAAATGCAGGAGTGTCTTTACAGAATACCGTTTTCTTTCCAAGGAATTTATGTCCATAGTCCATCAAGAAATCAATAATCTCTTGTGAAGTTTCCTTTGAAGGAATGATTTCCAACAATTGTAAATAACGCGGAGGATTGAAAAAGTGAGATCCACAGAAATGCTTTTTGAAATCGTCACTTCGCCCTTCTAACATTAAATTAATTGGAATTCCAGAGGTGTTCGTTGTAATCAACGTTCCTTGAGTCCTATGCTTTTCAATGTTTTCGAAAACTTGTTGTTTAATATCCAATCGTTCAATCACGACTTCTATAATCCAATCACAATCGTTTATTCTCCCTAAATCCTCGGTAAGATTCCCCGTTCTAATTCGAGTGGCGAATGATTTTCGGTAAATAGGAGAGGGGTTGGATTTTATTGCAGTGGCTAACGCGTCGTTTACAATTCGATTTTTGAATTGAGTTGAGTCTATACTGATTGCTTTCTTCTTTTCAAGATCATTTAGTTCATTTGGAGCTATATCTAGCAATTCAACTTCACAACCTATGTTTGCGAAATGACACGCGATTCTTGAGCCCATTACTCCGGATCCGATGATTGCTACTTTGCGAATATGTCTATTCATATGATTGGTTTATTATACTCTTGTCTTAAGCTTAGTAAGTTATAAAAATCCATTGATGAATCCTTAATTCAAGAGTTGACTTTAAAAATAATAAAATTATTAATGCTATGCATGCATAATTAATGATTATTTGCAAAAAATGTATTAATTAAATTAGATAGAGGGAATTATGAAACTATGAATGAATGGGTGATTTCTTGTGGAATGGCTGTGGATATCTGGCTAAACGATTTATAATTAGGTTTTTAATATGAAATATCCTGTCATTGTTCTAGTTGAACTTTTAACGCTCAAAATGTATTTTCCCGCAGTGAACGCGCTAACATCGATTGATGATAATCCTGATTTTATTTTCCCACTACTGACTACTTCGCCCATTTGGTTTACAATGGAGTAATCGCAATTCTTCGGCCAATCAGCAGGGAGTACAATATTTATTTTGCTTACAGTTGGGTTCGGGTATATTTGAATTTGCCCTGCTCCGTTTATCTCGGCGACGTTAGTATAATTATCACAATCGTCTAAAAGAGTGTATGTCTGATTCATGGAAGTTGTATAGAATATGTAAAAACATCCCAATTCGAATTGTAGCGCTTCCATATATCCATTTGAGAAATTATCAACATGATACATGTCAATTGCGATTACTCTTCCATCGTATAGAGATAGAATAGTGTTGTCTTTTGTATGGCCGATTATTACGCGTCCGACCCCAAAATCAGTAACAAAGTTGTCTACTTCTTGTTGTGTGAGATCTTGCTCCACCATACCTCGGTACCAATAAAGCCCTTCGGATCCATTTACTTCAATGCAATCATTGCTCGTACAGGTGCCGTTCATTTCCATACGGCCAAAGTTGTTTATTTGATCGTACGTAAGATTCAAAGCAGAAACTTCTGGACTAATCCCACCGTGTGTAAAGGCATAATCTCCAATTCTTTCTATAATGTTTTTTGATCTCAGCCATCTTCCTAACTCGGTATTCGGATCATATAATTCCGGCATCCGCTTTCCCATCAGGTGGGCATTATCAAAATATTTGACCTCCACATACCGCCAATCGTCGGTCATATTAAACATCTCGTGATTTCCGATAATTAAATGCATTTTTCCGCCTGCTGCCTCTGCTTCGCTTTCAAGCTTGTACAATAACCACATGCATTCGGTAACATGGAATCCACGGTCAAATAAATCACCACTTATGATTAAATGTCCGTTTCCGTATGTCCAGTTAAAGTTGTCATCAATTACACCTTCTCCAGTTAATACCATTGTGAGTCCTTCAATGTGTCCATCAAAATCAGATATAGTTAAGAATTTCGATGGAGTAGTTAGGTACTCCGAAGGCTCCGTGGTAATTTGAGTTTTTAAAGGAAAAGTAAAACTTGTGTTCATGTGCGGCAATTCACACGTTAACTGCAAGCCAACCGACGAAGTGTAAGTATTGCTAACAACTCCTCCGGGGGTAACTTCTTCAACTATTATATCGCTGCCATTGTAGGATACATAGGGGCCATCTTGCTTGTATAAAAAGTCAGGTGTCAGGTAGCAATCAAACGATAGGTCGGCATCAGATGAACTTCGATTGCGCAATGAAATTGCGATTGTATTTATGCCTGAAACGAAATAACTAGGATCGAGTTTATAGGTGTAAAATTCGTTTTCATT
>JABSPC010000163.1 GCA_013215515.1 Crocinitomicaceae bacterium | reverse complement strand
GCCACTTTTGAAATGCTGAATCAAGCTTCAACCTTTTGGTACCACCCACACCACAAACCTTCTTTTTGGTCGGATTCAGATGGAACAGGTGGACAAGTCCTTCGAGGCTTGACAGGGTTAATAATTGTTGAAGATGATATCACTGACAATTTGAGCATTCCAAAAACATATGGAGTTGATGATATCCCACTCATTATTCAAGACAGAGCCTTTAATCCCGACGGGACATTTAAGGAGTTTCTAAACCTTCCAGATTTAGTTGTTCGAACAGGTGACACAATGGTTGTTAACGGAGCAATCACACCAACACACGATACGCATGCGCAAATGATTCGATTCAGGATCTTGAATGGTTCAAACGGAAGAAGCTATTATTTAGGTTTCGATGACAACAGAGATTTCTATCAAATAGGATCTGACGGCGGATTATTAGAGGCCCCGATAGCAACAAGTAGATTAAGAATCTCTCCAGCAGAACGAGTAGACATTGTGGTTGATTTCTCGGGAGATCTCGGAAGCACAATAGACTTAATGAGTTACGCTTCCGAACTCATCGTAATTTTGCCAACTTACCCTCCTCTCTTACAGGACGGAATGGACACTTTAGACTATAGAATTATGAGTTTTGATGTTGGCGCTGTGACTGCAAGTCCAATAATGAGTTTGCCGGCTTCTTTAACTACTATAATACCATTCGTTGAGGCGGATGCTGTGAATTTTGGCAATCCTCGTATGTTTGAAATTGAAAATGGTGCTCCTTTAGCAACAATTAATGGCGCTTCAATGGATTTGAATGTAATCAATGAAACCATTCAGTTGGGAGATTTGGAAATCTGGGAGATTACTAATACTTCTGGTGTTGCGCATCCCTTCCACGTTCACGGCGAACCGTTTCAAGTGTTATCTAGGTCCAATGGGCCGGTTCCAGATAGCGAAAAGGGTTGGAAGGATGTCATTCTGGTTCCTGCACAACAGGGTCAGGGAAACCCAGGAAGTGTGAAAATTATTAAGCCCTTTTTGGATTTTATAGACAGTATCAATCCATACATGTATCACTGTCATATTCTTGAACATGAAGACCGCGGAATGATGGGACAATATGTCGTTGTTGACACCCTTGGGATCGCTTCAATTGATGCTCTCGGAAATCCTATCGAGAATGCAACGTTATTCCCAAACCCAGCAATGAATACGAAGTTCGTGAAGGTTGAATTTTCAACATCGACCAGCGATAATTATACGCTTGTGCTTCTCAATCAAAATGGTGAAATTGTAAGAACATTTTTTGAAGACAAACTCATTGATTATGGCATTCATCAATTTGACCTGGATATTGAAATTTTACCTGCTGGAGCATATCATTTAACCATTACTTCGAGCCAAGCTCAATCAGTTCAAAAACTTATCAAACTAGATTAATATGTTGCGAATTCTCAAAAGTAGTACAATCGCTTTAGGTCTGTTTCTTCTCTCAATAACAGTAAGTGCTCAGCAAATTAAGCTCATGAGTTACAACGTTGGTTCCAACAACTGGTCTTCAATGAAAGACTCTGTTGTCGCACGAGTAACAACAAATGATCCGGATGTGTTTTGCCCAATTGAAGCCACCCAAAGCAAACTTCCTTATTTGCAATCATCACTAACGGATTACAGGCTTTTAGAAACGTTTGGCGCAATTGTGAATAGTGCAGAGTCGCACATTATGCTCCGAAAAAATATGTTCACTGTTCTTGATAGTGGATACATTGAAGTAGAGACTTATGTTGGCTATACCGGAATCGGACGATACATCGACTGGGCACATCTTCAGCATATTGGGTCGCAACAAGAGTTCGTTGTCTATGCTAGTCATTTCGTTGCGATGTTTGGTTCAAGCCTAGATTCGACAATAGTTGCTCAATACCGTCATGCTGACGCAATGGTTCAATTGATGAGCCAACATTCTGGGCTCAACATTCCTCAAATTACTGTCGGCGATTTCAACGCAAACGTAAATACGGATGTCATGCAATTTTTGATCAATCAGACCTCAATTACCTTTAACGGCAATACGATCGACAACACATTAGCACTTGACGACTCTTGGGTTGTAGCCAATGGCGCAGTACCAAAACCTGGAACCGTTTTCGCAGGATCTTCGGCCATTGATTGGATACTTACGACACCGGACGCAAATGTTCTTTCGGCGATTATTGATGACCAAGGTTCAAATAGAGGAACTCCTCCTTCAGATCATAAAGCTCTGCAAATTGAGTTTGATATAACGAACACTTCATCCCTTTCAGAACAAATTAATGTGCAAAATTTTCAAGTATACCCGAACCCATTTCAGGATCAGATTCATCTAAAATTTACTATCAACAATGCCGAACCCGTTGATATTGAACTCCGAGATCTCCTCGGAAAATTAGTTGTTGCCAAATCGGATTTTTTTATTCCTGGGAATTCTACACTTACCTTGGATTGTCGATCCCTAGATTCTGGAATTTACTTCTATTCTGTTAAATTTGAAAGTGAGTTAATTACTGGGGAAATTGTAAAAAATGACTAATTGATTAGCGTTGAGCGAAATACTCATTTTCTTATCGATCATTTCAAATCTCTTTTGATTTTATCTTTTTCAACACCTATATTATGAAGCATAACTCTGTTGTGATTTCCGAGTCTTCACTTTAAAATTGAAATATGCTTATAAGTTTTTGGATGGGTCTTTTGGGAATTATTTTCATTGGAATCGCGATGATGCCTTTGTTCGCTTGGATTGCAAAATTGATTAAGAAACCAGCTGGAGTTGGGGCTCTCATTGGATTTTTCATGGGATTCGCTGTGGCTATTTTCCTTAACGAAATGGCGTCATCATTGTATGTTGGAAATGGAAATGAGGAATTCACTTCCTATTTCGTTTATGGAACTCCTGAATATGAACTGTCGAATGGAGACAAAATTAAAGTCGAAATAGGCTCGGGAGAGCTAATGGTAATTAATGATTCCAAAGACGTTCTTGTTCTTGAAGAAGCTAAATACGGTTCTATTTTTAAAGGCGGCACGAAATGGGTGAAACAGGGAAAATCAAGAATAATCGAGGGCAGCAAAGTTCATTACTTCTTTGATGATGAACCACCTGAAGAAATTCAAACCAAATCAGGCGATGGTAAAGAGAAACGTTGGTGGTTAAGAAACAAAAGATAATTTTCTTCTTACTCTCAACTCGGGGCCATACACAAATCATTATTTGGCACAAATTCAACTACAACGTAAACAGAATTAAAGTGGTAAACTCCCTAATCTTTATTTCGTTCTTAAATTCTTTTGACTTTAATAGACCTCTGTAGAACCATTTGAGGGATTCATCTAATTCACCAATTGAACTCGCCTTATTGCCGAGCTCAAAATATTTCTTAAGTTCGATATCTGAATTTTTCTTTGACTTCATGGCTGTCGTTTTTTGAGGTGATTAACTTC
>JABSPC010000162.1 GCA_013215515.1 Crocinitomicaceae bacterium | reverse complement strand
TGGACCCTAATACAAACAATTCTACCAACAACAATTGCAGATCCATCTTCATTTGGTCATTGTGTGGCTATTGATGGAGACAACATGCTAGTTGGTTCATATGCGGGTAGCACCGATGTGAACGATCTTAATCCTATAGGTGCTGCAGGTATGGTTTGGGCGTATACGTACGATGCTGTTAATTTTCCTGCTGCACCTTGGCAAGAGACTCAAGTAATCGTAGACCCATCCCGAAAATATACGGACTATTTTGGTGGAGGTGTTGAGGTAGACGGGAATTTCATGGTTGTAACTGCGGGACAAGACGATTTTGATGAAATTGAAGCCGATTCATTATATAAGGCAGGGGCTGCCTTTGCGTACGAATTAATAGCTGGAACTTGGACACTAATACAAAAATTTGTTGCCTCCGATAGGGAAGCAGGTGATCAGTTTGGATGGATGGACAAAATTGCCATTTCTGGATCAAGAATACTGGTAAGTGCGTATTATGAAGAAGAAGACGTAGCAGGACTTAACCCTCTTGATGATGCTGGATCGGCTTACTTTTTTGAAATTTTACCTATTAGTTCGTTGCCCGTTGAGCTGGTTGAATTTCAGGCTGAGTGTATTGATGAGAACACAAGTTTAACATGGTCAACATTTACAGAATCTCACAACGATTATTTTACAATTGAAAGAAGTAGAGATGGCGTTAATTTTGAGTTGGTTGCAACCGTAAACGGTATGGGTACAACTACAACCAGCCAACACTATTCTTGGAGAGACAATAATGACAATTCAGGCACATCTTATTACCGTTTATCGCAAACGGATTTGGATGGTGCAAGCGAGGTGTTTACGACCATTTCTACAAACTGTGATTTAGGTTCAAGTATTTCGATTTATCCAAACCCATTTGAAAATGAATTCAAGATCGTATCAGAATTGGGTGGCACAATCAAATTGATGGATAATATGGGGAAAGTAATTCTTGAGCAAGAGATTGTTGCTGGGAACAATTCAATTCAAACGGATCGAATTGCCTCAGGGGCCTACATGGTATTCATCATTTTAGAGAATGGAAACCAAGAAGTTTACAAAGTGATCAAACATTAAGTTACGGGCCGATTTGGTATAATAGTATAGGTTAGGTGGAATTTTGGCCCTTAGGGAACGCGAAAGTGTTCCCTTTTTTCATTTAATGCAAGGTGTTGTTTCAGCGCCTTATTTGGACTGAAAATAAACCTTTACATTTGTTAAATGCTGTGGATCACTAGAATTGCATTCGTTTTACTTCTTATTCCTTTAAATTGTCGAGCCGATATCGATAGTTTGAATACGGCATTGAGAAACTCGGACAGCATTCCAGAGCAAATAGACATTCTCCTTTTATTAGGAGAGGAGCTCAGTTATTCAGACACCGATGCCGCCTTAAAATGCTTTGAGCAGTCATTCGATCTTCTAAAGGAGCACGATTTCCCAGAGAAATATGCTTGGACCTTGAATTATAACGGCTATACTTTAATGCTTGTAGGTAGATTTGAAGAAGCACGTGTTTCGCTTCTTAAAGGCGTTGAGATTTCTAAAAAGTTAAACAAACCAAAATTAACTTCTCGGTGTTTGATCGATATTGCGACAACTTATTATTACGAAGCAAAAATTCAAAAGGCACTTTCTTATTGTGAAAAAGGATTGTATTACCTAAAAGGATTGCCAAAAAACAAGGCGATAATCTATAACAACATGGGTATTTTCAGCAAGTATGCTGGGGATTTTGAAAAGGCAAATGATTACTATATCAGCGCGCTCAAATGTTTTGAGAAAATTAAGGATACCGCACTAATGATCAGTGCTCAGAATAATATTGCATCGTTATATAACCACATTAGATTCTATGATCGAGCTTTAAATTATCACAATCAAGCGCTTGAGTTGTGCAATAAAACAAACGATCAGGAGGGACTGGCGCGAGCTTGTAACGGTTTGGCGCTTGTTCAAGATAATATTGGTTTGGATAACCAATGCGTTGTAAACAACAAGAAAGCAATCAGAATCTTTAAAGAACTTGGACTGACAAAAGAGCTACTATCTACACGGTACAATCTGGCAGATTTCTATTATTCGCATAAGAGGTATCCGGAAGCATTGACCATTTTTAAATCAGTTCGAACGAAGTTTGAAGAAATCAATGCTGTTTCTGAATATGCAATTACTACTAGCGCAATTGGACTCATTTATTACCAGCAAAAGAACTTTGAAAAAGCAAAGTATTTTTTGGAAGAAGCGTATGAACTTCAGAAACACATAGAAAACCCATCGATGTATAAATCGATGCTACTTAACCTTTCTAAGTTGTATGAGTCAATAG
>JABSPC010000161.1 GCA_013215515.1 Crocinitomicaceae bacterium | reverse complement strand
GTTATCGGAATGGATTTAACGGTAACTGACATCTCAGGAAACCCTTTGAAAGGAATCAATCAGGGCTTTGACTTTACAGCCATGGTTCCATTGCAATTGGAGAACTCAATGAACTCAGAACGATCAACTCTTCAAAAGATCAAAACAATTATTGTCGGAGGAGGAACCATTTCGGAGGCATTAAACAACAAAATAGTAGAACTTTCCTGTGAAGTATATCATACGTTTGGAATGACCGAAACAATTTCTCATATCGCAATGCGAAACTTATCCAAAAAAGAAAAGGAATACAGTGCCTTGCCCAATGTTCACTTTCGAGTTAATAATGACTGCCTCGTTATTCAGGCTCAAGATCTGGGTGTAAATGACTTAAAAACAACAGATATTGTTGAACTAACTTCTTCAACTTCATTCACTTGGAAAGGCAGGCAGGACTTTGTAATTAACAGTGGTGGAATAAAAATCCACCCTGAAGAAGTTGAACAATTACTTTTCAAAACGATAAGCTCCCCTTTCTTTGTATTTGGCCTTGAAGATTCAAAACTCGGCAATAAAGTTGTGTTGTGTATTGAATCAAAAGAAACGATTGAGTTGACAAAATCGATATTTACTTATTCGTTGGATCCGTATCAAATCCCGAAAGAAATTTATTTCTTTGAAACGTTTAATAGAACTGAAAGCAATAAGATTAATAAATTAGAAACCATAAAGGATCTATCCAATGCCAAAAAGCAAGTACTATAAAATTCTTGGCTTGCCGAATGGCGCATCTCAAACTGAAATTCGAAAGAAGTATCGGAAGCTTGTGATGCAATACCATCCTGACAAAAATGATTCTCCGAAGGCTGAGGAAAATTTTATCTTGCTTAAAGACGCATATGAAATTCTAATGGACAAGAAGCCCCTTCCGACTATTCGAGGAAAAAGGTCTGTACCAAGTAATCCAGAACAGAAGGAAGCAGAAAACCAATTCCAAAAAGAGCAGCGAGCAAGAGAAGGGCAAATGCGTTATGAAGAGCAAAAGCAAAAGGAATTTGCCGAAAACGAACGTTATTATCAGATGATGACTAAGGGGGGGAAATGGAAGACGATTCGTGTTTCGGCTATCATAGGAGCGTTGTTATCCTTTATGATTTTATGCGATTATTTTCTACCACGTCATTACGAAGAGGACAAAGTTTCCGGTTATTGCATCAATTACGCTCGAGGACTGAATGGATCGTTAATCAGCTTAATAAAAACGGAAAGCGAAGAAGTTTACTGGGTAGAACAAGTGACGTATGATTTATATGGAAAGAATCAAAAGGTGCTAATCGAGTCAAGTTGGTTCTTTCACAATCCAATTCGATTAATTTCAAAAGGAAAGATATCAAACTCTTATTATAATGTAAATTTCAATATGTTTATGGTGAGTTGGTTGCTTCTGCCCTTGTTCTTAGTCCCCGCCTTCACGATTTACTACAAGCGAAAGACAATAAGCTTCACGGTTCTGTATCACTTCAGTTACTATGGAATAAACCTCTTGATCCTGTTCTATTTAATATCGGGTGATAGATGGGCGCATATTCTGACCTTTGGTTTACTTTAAACCTGAATTCGATTCTAAAATGCCGTCAGAATGTATAAAATTATTTGGAGACGAGCCTTGATTTTTGAGTGATAGCAGGCTATCTCTCCTGAAATCAGGTGAAGTAAACAAGTGTTTTTTTGCATAGTCTTTCCGTATTTCACTTGAATACAGAGTCACCATCAGGTTCCATATCAGATGCTTTCGCATCTTCTTCTTCACTTTTATCTCTCGAAATAACCCGTTATTCCTTCAGTCTAAAATCTCGAATACAATTGTCATCAAGCGATGTGACAAAATTTTAGAATCGAACTCAGGTTTTAAATTAGATTCACCAATAGATAAAGACTACTTAATTCCTTTTAGAACCCTGTCGACATCTCTTTTATCTGCTTTTTCTTTAAGATCTTGTCGCTTATCATGAAGTTTTTTACCCTGAGCTGTAGCAATTTCAATTTTAACCCAGCCTTTTTCAGAAAGGAACATTTTCACTGGAATGATTGTGTTCCCTTTTACTTTAAGCCACTTTTCAATCTTCTTAATCTCCTTTCGGTTCAATAACAGTTTGCGGTCTCCTCTAGGTTTATGAAAGCGAAAAGAACTGTTTTCATAGGCACCAATGTACATATTACGTATCCAGACTTCATTTGACTCAAAAACACAGTACGCCTCAGCCACACTTGCTTTACTCTCGCGAATACTTTTCACTTCAGTTCCTGCAAGCTGCATTCCTGCAACAAATGTTTCAAGTAAATGGTACTCAAAACGCGCTTTCTTATTTTTAATATTTATCTGCTTCTTCACCTTTTCTAATTCGAGGAACGTAAAAGTACGACTTCTCTTCTTTTTAATTATGAATTCGGAATTATTAATTTCCTTCAGAGCTACTCCGTGGTGTGAATTAAAAACTGACTATGCATAAGTTCTTTAAGTTGATTAAATAGAGAGTATAGAAAACCATATCTTTGTCAGGTGAAAATTCCTTCAAAACATATTGAGAATGCAGTTGAGCAAATTGCTTCATTGCCTGGAATCGGACGAAGAACAGCATTGCGCTTGGTTCTAAATTTGATGAATCGAAGCAGTGAAGAAATTACAGACTTTTCTGACGCATTTACGCAGATGAAGGAACACGTTAAAAGCTGTAATATTTGCGGTAACATCTCTGATGACGAAACTTGCGAGATATGCTGCAACGATCGACGTGATCATGGATTAATCTGTGTTGTGGAAGACATTCGAGATGTTCTCGCTATTGAATCTACGGAGTCCTACAAAGGTGTTTACCACG
>JABSPC010000160.1 GCA_013215515.1 Crocinitomicaceae bacterium | reverse complement strand
GATTTGTGCCTGCTGATTTGAAATTAAGACTTGGGATTTTCTCTGAGTAAAATAGTTCAGCTGTTTTAGATCTGTCTACATTCGCCGAGCATATAAATAATATGTTTTTCATAGTTTGTAATTTTGATTACAGACCCAAAAATAAAATGATTCCGGCTGTTACCCCTCCTATAAATGCTAGAATCGACATGATTAAGCTATAAGGAGCAGTATCACCTTGGTCTCTTAGAACCAGATACATTGCCCATATCGCGAAAACAATTCCCATTAACAATGCAAAGAATCCTATTAGTAAGTAGAACCAACCATCAATTATTAGTAAGAAAAAGATAGAGGCAATAACAAGAACTAAAGCGAAGCCCGCGAGGATGTATATAAATATTGGTCCCTGTTCAAATGAGTTCATCAGGCTAGGGATCTTATTTCCCTCTGATTCTTTCAGATTATCCTCTTCCGATTCAGCGTCTTTATTAGATTTCTTCCGCTCCATTGGGTTTTCATCATCCAATTGAGGATCTGGACTAATCGGAGTAACTTCATTTAATTCGTTTTCAGGTTCCGAAGTACGCTCTTTGGTCTCTGTTTGTGCTTCGTTGACTGGTGCTTTTTTTACTACGCTTTTAGGGTGGTCTTTTACCTTGATTTCTGGTTGGTCATCTGTGGATTCCCTATCAGCTGCTCTCGCAGCTTCTCCTTTGGATTTTTTCGAGTGATTAATGTGCCAACCTTTGTTGTATTTTCTTTTCTGTATTAGTCTGTTTGAGACTACGTTGTTTGATGAACCACAAGAACCTAAGACTAGAGTTAGTAATAGGACCATCATAATTAGAACGTTGAATCTGTTTCTCATGGGATCTTAAATTAGTGATTTAAAGTGAAAGGGAGCCTCTCGATTGCTCAAGAAGCTCCCGTTATAGTGGTTAACTATATTGCTCTTCTAGGATTGATTGATTTTTTAGATTTCATTACGTTGAATCCAACACTAATACCTGCAGTTCCTCCATCTTTCTTCGAAGAGTAGAAAATGTTTACTGGAATGTTAAGCGCTCCAGCTTTGAATGTTCTACCAAAAGCAAAGATAAATTGAGTGCTGATTTTAGTTTTACCTCCTTTATCCATTTCTTTTCCGTCAAAGTCGTGACCGAAGTCTTCAATTTCTGGGGCAGTATAAACTCCATTGTCAAAATACTGAGGGTAAGCTGCTTCATCGTTGTATTCACGATCTCTAAATTCATACCAGTTATTTGAACCATTAGAACTGAAATACGTATCCTTATCTCCGAATATTCCATCTCTATCAAAGAAACCGTTTGATTCTTTTGTCAAGCCAAAACCAGGTCCGAAAGCAAATTCCCATCCTGATTTTCCGAATCTAAATCCATTCAATAATGAGATAGTAGGAATGAACTGACCTTGCTCTAATCCAGAGAAGTTGATGATCCCTTCAACGAGTGCAGAGAAGTTTTCAGTTCCTACGTATTGACCTTCAATTTGGTATCCAATCATACTTACTGCAGGGAAGATATCTAAACCACCTTGAGCTTCCGGACGGTTAGCAAATTCATAGAAACTACCTGTCATTGCTGCGTATCCGATTCTTGGTCCAGAGTTGTTGATTTTCCCAACGTTGTTTGAAGAAATCACTTCATTGTTGAATTTCAATCTGTCAACGAGTTCTTTTTTAACTTCGATTCCGTGCATTTCTTTCAATACAATCTCTGTCATTCTTTGCAATTCAACTTCTTGGTTGTCGAATTCACGAACAGTTGATTTGAAAATTGAATTGTTGGCTACATCAATGATTTTTAATGAGATTACAATCTTATTTCCAAGAGCGTCGTAGCTTCCAGAGATTACATAGTTAACGCCTAATTCTGTTCCTAATCGAGCTAAACATGTTTTGCTAAGGCAGTCCGTTTCTAATG
>JABSPC010000016.1 GCA_013215515.1 Crocinitomicaceae bacterium | reverse complement strand
AAGCCATTTTCAACTACTTGACCTCCAATTGCTAGAGTAGGAAGACTTATAAGTGAGAAAGTTAAGTATGCTGCATCTGAATCAATGGTTACGCTGCTAGTTAAGGACAAATCGAAAACAGGAGTAGGTAATTCTAGCGGTACCGTTCCCATAGGAAACGTATAGTCATCGGTATCTATTGGAAGACATCCTCCGTGATCAATCTGTGAACTTACATTGAGCCCGTCTACAGATACATTTCCTATCCCGGATGGACACGAAGGATCTGGTTCAAAGAAAATGTCAATTTGTTGTTCCCAACTCTCATCTCCGTACAATAAGGGGACAGTTGGACTTGAAGTGGTAGGGAAGTTGACAAAAATAGATGTAGGGGTTAACATCAAATCAATTAGACCTCCAAATGGCACTAAGTAATTATCTTCCGCAATTGCATAAAATGGATCTAAGGTACCTGTAAATGGAAAAGTGCCGGAAGTAGTTCCGATTACATCTACCAAAGGGGGCAGTATAACAGGTGCAAAATTAATCCTTCTTATGCTTTGAATTCCGTCAATATAAACCGGAACGATAGAGCTTATTGTATAATCTCCTGTTGCCTGATATCCAGTAGGAATGTCGTATGTAAAATCGACAAACCTGTGATTTAATGGTCTGTACTCGTCTCGGAAATAATTAAAACTAGGGGCCTCATGAATATAATCCCCAATATATACCTTAACTCGGTGCCGCAATCTTTTGCGGCAACTGTTATAGTTTCCTAAACCGAGTTCAGGTTGGCTATGGGCTTTATTAATCCAAAAACTTTGATATTCATGTTTGATTTTATAGGTGCTAATACGTGTAGAAAAAGGTTCACAAAAGAACAAGTTAGAACCGTTGACGGCAAGAGCATTTGTGTCACAATCCGTTGTTCCAGGATTGGTTTCCAATGCATAATTGGCTGTTTCCCATGCATTAGAAGCCAAAGTGCCATCAGCTGACAACCACATTCTGCAATTCAAGTCGCATACTATTAGATCGTCTGGTGAACCTTCATTATTTCCACAAATGGAATAATCCATACTAATAGTAAATATATCTTTGATGAAGTACTCATAGACACCTCCTCCACCTGATATAGCTGGTAAGGAAGCAACATCTATTTTAAAGAAGAATTTGTTCGCCGTAGATACTTGTAATGATGGCATGAGATCAAAACCAGTAAAATAATCAGCGAACAGATAATCCTTTACTGACATGATTGCTGAATTAACGTTCCAATTAAAATCGTCTAAGCAAGCGGATTCAATCTCAAGATAGAGAAAGTCAAATTTATCACCATTATGTTGATTCTGCCATGTCAAATAATCGAAGCCGCCTTCAGATGGTGAGCAATCTCCATTAACAAAATATGCTCCAATTTCGGCATGCAAGGTATCGCCTGGAATTGTTCTGTATTTATTTCCATAAGAAAAAACACCCCCATTCGTCGGGATTGTCAATGGAACATCAGCCATACCGTTGTTATTATTATCCATCCACCCAAAATTTGTTCTTTCAACCTCAAATTTGTTGACAATCATTCCAGGAGTAACACAGCCCGGGCAATGAATATTAATGGCGTTTTGTTCTAGAGAAATTGGTACCCAACATTGAGGGGTACAAGTTGGTTCTGAATTAATCAGCCATCTTATTGAATATTGTGATGGTCCAGGATTTATGGCTGGGCATTCAGGAGTCAATTTCATTGTTAAAATTGCATCATACATGAAATTTCTCAAGTCCGTATAGTTTGCAAAAGCTGTCATGTCAAATTCAAAAACATGAGTTTCAGCGCCTGCACCGTCTGGGCTTGAAGCCACTGACAGGAATGGTACAACTACTCCTCCATTACTCAGAGTCGTTGTCGTCATAGCATCCTCGAAAACAAGGCCTTGCTCCAAGACTATTTCCATTCGTAATTGTGCAGTAAGTACCCCACCCGGTATGTCCGCGAAAAACTGCTCTACCCCATCAATGTTGCTCGCCGAGTTAAACGCAGTAATGTGAATATCAAAAAGCTGTGCACCCGCTGAGTTAATGTTACTAAGCAGAAAAGCCGTAGGAGCTGATGGGCTTGGTGAGCCACCAGCTGGTGGTGGGCCGAACAAATCACTTATGGGTGTAATGGTAGATTGCGCCATGAACAACGAGTAAGATTGATCGTAAATAGGTCTATAAAATGGAGGCGACGGAACTAAAGGGGAAATTGCATCGTTAGCAGATATTGAAAAATCCTGAATAGTACATTCATTGGAGTAAAAGGCTCCTGGTATTCCAGAGAATTCCCACGTATCAAAGTATTTCACGTCGTTCGCTAATGCATCTGCATCATCAGGGCAACAACGGTAGGTCCAGTAATGAACTGTTACTGTTCCTCCAACAGGTATCTCTGAAACAGTCCAATGAATTTTTTCTATGGGATTGTGAATTACAGAAAGAGTTTGGCAAGTTGTACTTGGGTTTAGAGACGTTATATTCTCAATTATACCGGCACCAGAACTAGAAGTTATCGTCACCAAGTCTTGAAAAATTAGATCATTATGTGTGGCTTCTTGATTTATCAAAACCAACTCTAAGTCAAAAGCAGTAGATAAACCATCGTTGACAAAAACAAACTCTCGCTCAGTAAGCAAGTTATTCCATGGAGAAACTAATGGATTAATTGTTACAGGTAGAGTTGATATTTGCGACGGATCATTCATGCAAATATCATTTTCGAAAGGATAGTCTTGACCAGATGTAGCATCAATTGGCAATGTTCTATAATAAGTAATATGGGGTTGAACATCGTCACGTTCAATAACAGCATCGAACCCACTTAGGTTATCTTGGCAAAGTATACCTGTATTACATCCCCAATTAATATCGAATACACTTCTTACATGCCCACTAATTGTGCAAGCACTATTATCAAGACATCCTATAACTTCTAATGTTTCACGAATTACTATTGTGTATTCCGAGGAATTCACAAGAGGAGTTAAAGGGGGAACATTAATTGTCGTTCCTGTCCAAATTGCTGGGAGCGTAAGCGGAAAGGGTAACGGTATTGCTGGAACAGGAATAGTTGTTGAAATTGTGGTCATACCATCGTCGAAAATTATAAACACTTCTAAATTTGTTACAATTACAGCCGTCGGACAATCAATAACATCATTGAAAAATATATTCCCAGTAAATGGAAGAGTTCCAGTGTTTTCTATTATTATATCTCTTGTTAGAATATCTCCAATATGATGTGTAACATCTGGAATATTGGTTGTAAGCATATTCAGATAAGGATAAAGTATTTCGAATTGAGCAGTATTCGTGATTACTGAAACATTCTCAGAAACAGTAGTGTTCAAATTTAATTGCTGAGTAACTCCCCCAATAACAGTTAAATTAATAGCCTCACATGGTATCTCGATACTATAAGTGAGCACTGGAGTTCCTGAAGGAATTGTGATTTCGACAATACCAGGTCCAATGACAATGACACCAATTGTTGGATTTGTAAGCACTATGCTAGGGTCTCCAAAGTCAATAGTAATTAGAGTACTTAGAGGATCAATACCGTTAACCTCAAATGTTGATGTGTTGCAGGCTTCAACATTTGAAATTGATGAGACATTTAAAGTCTGCGCGAAAGAAACAGCAGAAAATAAAATTGCAAAAAATGTGAGAAGTATACGTTTCATAAGCTTTCTTGAGTAATCCTAGGTTCAGGAATTGAATTAAGTCTTTGTGTTTGGTTTAAACACACTTGCATAAGTATATCATACACTAACTCAAAACAAATAAAATCAGTCCTTTGGGATGAACTCCCCCTAAAATAGTGATGAACTAAATTAGGTCTAACAATTGGGATTTATCAATATTATTGATGAAACGCAGATAGTATGAGATTGGATAGGAACTGATTTTTTTCTTATACTTAGCACAACATGTACAAAGTATTTCTACTTTTCTTCCTTCCCCTATTTGCCAACGCGCAAGAACTGAATTTCATCAATTATTCAACCAAAGATGGATTGTCCAGCTCTGAGGTTTATGACATTTACCAAGATGTAAACGGACTTATGTGGTTTGCAACAGATGCCGGAATCAGCAGCTACAATGGTTACGAATTCAAAACATTTGGTTTAGAAGATGGACTCACAGGTTTAACTGTTTTTGATTTCGTACCGCAAGAGAATGGAGATATCTGGTGTTTAACCTGGAGCAACAAATTCTTCAAATTCAATCCGAATAATTACATTTTCAGTGAATATAAATACAATACCGCTTTAGCTAAATGCAGTGGTGCGGGTGTGCCTCAAAGTCTTATGATTGATGAAAATGGAACAATTAACGTAGGTTACAATGGCAGGTTCGGTATTACTTCTATTGACACAAAGGGTGAAATTCTAAGTTCTTCTCGAGCAATGCACGCTGATGATAGTTCAACGCAAGGGCTAATTATTGCAGAAAAAGAAATAAATGGAAATTTTCTCTTTTATGTAGAAGAACTCGATTCCATTGTTAACATTGACCAAGGGCTTACAGCAACTGGAGAAGTACGATATAGTAATTATTGTTCACGTCAAAATACACTCGCCATATTGACCATGTGGAATGAAGCACATCTTTTTGATAAACAAGACCATATACAGGTAATTAATATTGGTAAACGAATTATAGGCACGGGCTTTTTAAATGATGATACATTCTGGATTGGATATAAGACTGGAGGATTCTCGACCTACGACTCAAAGGGGAACTTGAAAAGAAGCTATCTTCTAGATGAAAACGTTAGTGATGTTTTTATAGATTATAATGGCGGGCTCTGGGTTTCAACAACATCATCAGGAGTTTATTACGCGAAAAATAGCATAGTTCAAAATTATCCAGTATTGGGTTCATCTAGAGTAACGGACTTACTTACCGATCAGAAAGGTAACTTACAGGTAGAGCTTAAAAATAGGTCTGAATATATTTTTAGACCAAACGAGATTTTCGAAAAACAGAAGGATATTGATTTAATAGAAATTGGGGTAAATGAACCACTAAATTATGAGGATTTATTGCGTTACAAAACTAGGGAACTCCATGTTCTAGAAAATACTCCACTTATTATAGCCGGTGATTTCATTCGATTATATAACAATGAAGAAGGAGGATATCTAAGTACTCGTCACGATATTTATTTTATAGACTCTAAGGGGAAATTAAAATCATACATGATTAATGGCCATGGTTTAGATGGTTTTCAGCCTACGAAAAATGGCTTGTACATTGGACTATACGATGGGCTATATTTATACGACACCCTCAAAGGCACAAAGAAAAAAATACAACTTGAATCATTAAATATTCGTATCACAGACATCAAAAAGTTCAGGAAATACTATGCAATTGGAACCAAAGGAAAAGGTTTGGTTCTATTTGATGGGAAAAAAGCAATTCCAATATTAAAGAAAGATGGATTAAGCGGTAATTTTCTTCGAGAAATTTATGTGGAGGACCAATCAACATTATGGGTCTGTTCAAATTCTGGATTGAATAGAATTAAATTTGATGAAAGTGGAGCATACAGCATTCGAAAAATAACCACTCTTGATGGTCTTTTGGATAATGATGTACGAGACGTTCAAGTAATAGATGACATTGTATGGGTAGGAACGGGAAGTGGGCTTTGCTCTTTTTCTAAAGAACTCTTGAATCTCAAAAAAACTAGAAAGTTCTTTTTAAAGGTGCTGCATAAACAAGTTAACGATGAGGAGGTAGTCAAACTAGACGACCTCAGCTATTGGCAAAATAAGATTAAGATTAGATATGAAGCCATTGCTTTCTCTGGAAAAATAAAATATCGGTATAAACTAAGTGGATTGAACGAGAATTGGACGTACACATTCGACCGTCAGGTTATCTTTGAATCGATTCCTCCTGGAGCCTATACTTTTATTCTTCAATGCGCGTTGGTTGATGAAGATTGGGGTAAGTCCGAAATTCGATGTGCAATCGTTATTTCTCCTCCCTATTATGAAACTCTTTGGTTTAGGTCCGGTATACTTTTACTTATTTCACTAATCATTTACTTATTTTTTAAGTTCAGAATCTTGAGCTACAATAGAGCATTAGTAAAGGAGATATTACGACACCTACTGAAAAAGGTAAAGAAAAAATCAAACCATTTCATTATTCGCGAGAATGGTAAGGATGTTAAGATTTCTTCCAACGATGTACTTTTCGTAAAATCATCTGGGAATTATTTGGAGATTCACACTGATAAAAATGTGCATTTGATCCGTGAGAAATTATCGAATTTTACGACTCTCGTGGCGGATCCGATTGAGTATGTTCAATTGCAACGATCACACATCGTACGCATCGATAAAATAACAGCAAAATCCATCAATACAATTTCAATAGGCGATACAGAAATCAAAGTCGGTCATACCTATCTTAAGAAATTGAAAGAGATTAATCTCTAATCTCGGTTTAGTTCATCACTATTTTAGGGGGAATTCATCACAAGTTATTGTTTTCAGTGGTTTTCAGGAGTTTCTCTTCCTTATGTTTGGTAGCAGTAATGTGCATCATAATTTCTAGTTATGCACATACATTGGGGAAGCTAAAAACCAAATAGAGTAAGCGAAGAATCAATTTTAATAGTATGAAAAGAATGAAACCCTTATTAATGTTTATTGCTCTTATGAGCTTAATAACTCAAGTAAATGCACAAACTATTGTGAATGGTGACTTTGAACAAGGTAATCCTGCAGGTGGTTATTCCTTGCTGTCAAATGCAACCGGTTGGTTTGATGGCTGTGGTCAATGGTTTAATGGTAATCCATCATCTTGTGACTTGTACGGTGCGAACAATATTCCCGCACAAGGCAGAGTCAATCCAAGATTAGGTGCAACTTATAATTTTGCCGGAATGGTAGGACCTAATAGCGAAAGCGACACGAGGGAAAGTGTGATAAATGAAGTGTCTGGGTCGTTCACATCAACGGACGTTTATACACTTTCATTTTTTATTGCCCGAGCATATTTTAGCTGGTCAGACCAGCCGACGACAATTCAAATGGAAGCTCTATTGCGCATAAATGGAAATTGCGTAGATGAAAAATTAATTCCCATAAATGTGGATATCCCAGTTCAAAATTTCGGATTCGGATCAAGTGCAACCAATAATTGGACTCTTGTCAGTACTACGTTCACGTTATCAACTGCAGAATTCAATCAAGGGTTTAATTCAATTGAAATTAGACCAAAATATACAGGTGTGTCAATGGGAGTTGAACATATTTTCATTGATGACGTAGTATTAACAAAGGAGCCAGTATCTTTAGCCAACCTAGAGCCGTACAACCATATTGGTACAACGGAAATGAACTCATTGAATGGACCCATAGAAGTTGAACGATTTTGTGCACCTGACGTATTTGCTGATGGTTCTGGGAGTGTATATGAAACGGATTATTATCTTGAGTTGTATGAGTTTGATCTTGGTTTATGGACTGCTACTCAAATTGGTCCAACGATTGGTCCTATAAGTGGTTCTGTTCCATCAAACATTGATGTCGATGCTTTATTTGGAACCGTTTTTAGTACTAATGGGCAGGTCTATATGCTCAAGCTTTCTGTTGCCCCAAATTGGAATTCGGATTACATGTTTTTCGTTGTGGAAGAATGTTGTCCTGATGAGTTGGAACTAGAAGTTGATTGCGAAAATGGATTAATTAACATCACAAATATTCCTGCATCGGC
>JABSPC010000159.1 GCA_013215515.1 Crocinitomicaceae bacterium | reverse complement strand
TATTTGTGCTCCTGGATACGACGTAGCCCTAACCGTTTCACCTGGATGGTACCTTACAGGAAATGGCACTTCGTTTGCCGCACCTTATGTTACCGGAGCAATCGGTCTCATGCTATCATTAAACCCATGTTTGACTCCTGATGAGGCAGAAGAAATATTAAAAGTTACAGCGGATGCGATCGACGCTCTTAATCCAAATTATATTGGTGGTTTGGGCGCTGGAAGATTAAATGCAAGGGCTGCTGTTGAGTACATAACACAAAATCTCATCCAAGTAAATTCCAGCAATATTTCATGTTTTGGATCAAACGATGGCTCTATTACATTAACCAATACTCAAGGGAGCACAAACTCTTACTCATGGAGTTCAATAGATGGATCAGGGCTCATTACTTCAAATGAAAATCAAACTGGATTATCTGGTGGTACGTATGACGTTACTATTACAGATTCTAATGGCTGCTCGATTCTACGATCTGTAACTTTGATGGAGCCAACGGAATTGATGGGTACAATTGCAGTTTCATCCTACTCAGGCGGAGTTAACATCTCCTGTAATGGTCTATCTGATGCAACGATTGATTTCGGTATTACTGGTGGCACACCCGATTATAATTATGCGTGGAGCACGACTAACGGTAGTGGGGTATCACCTTCTTCCGAAAATCAAAATGGACTGTCAGCTGGAACATATTTGATTACCGTTACAGATAGCACAGGCTGTTTTGTAACCGACTCAGTAACGCTTGTTGAACCAACATTATTAAATGCATCAAGTGCTATATCTACTTTCCCAAGCGGTGATAACATTTCATGCAATGGGTTTTTAGATGGAACTATAGATCTAATGATAACTGGAGGAGTAGCAGGATATTCTTACGATTGGAATACTATTGATGGTAACGGATTGATTTCAACTGACGAAGATCAAACAGGGCTTTCGGCTGGTACATATACTGTTATTACAGAAGATGATAACGGTTGTAAGACAACAACTATTTTCACTCTGATTGAACCTACTTTACTTACAGCAAATATCAATGTGCTTTCTAATTATTCAGGATTAGCCATAAGCTGTACTGGGCAAAATGACGGAGAGATTAATGGAGAAATACAAGGTGGAAGCCCTGGATATAATAACGTTTGGAATACGACCCCTGGTAATTCAGGACTCCTTCTTACAGGATTGGGTGAAGGGATTTATACAATTACGACTATCGATACGAATGGATGCGTGGCTATGGCTACGGAAGAGATTTCAGGAAATCTATTACCCGTTCTTAATCCGGATCCAGGGATGGAGGTATGTCTTGGGGAAACAGTAGCATTTTCTTCCAATGTGAACTCCACAGCAATGTGTTCTTGGGTTCTCAGCAATGGAATGGTTTTAAATCAATCTGGAGAGAATGTTTTATATTTAGATGAGCCGGGATGTGTTGACGTTCAACTATATGTGACAAATGATTTGGGCTGTACTGATTCAGTATTCTTAAGCAATTACATTTGTATACATGACAATCCAATTGCAAGTTTCAGTGCGAGTTCGAACGATGTAAGTACCGTAGACAATCTTGTAAACTTTGAAAGTCAATCTTCAGGAGCAAGCTCTTGCGAATGGGAGTTTGGAGATGGAACAGTCGCGAATGGCAAAGATGTATATCATTCATACGCTTCAAATGCATCAGGTGAATACTCGGTTGTCTTATTTGTATACAACGATTTTGGTTGTTACGATTCCACAACCCAGGTAATTAATGTTTTGGATGCACTTATATTCAATGTCCCAAATTCGTTCACACCAAATGGTGATGAATTCAACAACGTATTTAAACCTGTTTTTGGATCCGGATTCAGTCCTGAGGATTATTCCTTATTGGTGTACAATCGATGGGGAGAAACTGTATTTCAGTCACTAGACTTGTTCAATGGATGGGATGGAACTTATAATGGAGGTCTAGCCCAACAAGGAACCTATACGTGGACAATGATCTTAAAAGCAAGCGATCAAGCTTTCAATTCAAATTCGAAAAAGACATATCAAGGACATGTGACTTTACTTCGCTAGGTAAAAAAGATTCGTATCGAGTCTACATAAGTGTTCTGGTTGTAAAAAAAAAGTCCGTTTTTGATTAATTAGAGTGTTGTGCAACGGTACATTGGGAGTGTTCTCTTATTTCTGTCCAAGGGAAGTGATTTGTCAAAATCACGATTCTAAATCTAATTTAATTCTATCCCCAAATTTAATTTTTAATTGCTGAATAACCAACGCCCAATTCTGTATTGGTGAAGACCATTTTT
>JABSPC010000158.1 GCA_013215515.1 Crocinitomicaceae bacterium | reverse complement strand
GATTCAGATCCATTGCATTGGGCAACGGCAGGTGTTGATTTAGGTTTTGATTGGAGTGAATCAGACCCAGGAAGCGGATCAGCTAACGCACCAGGTGATAGAAGATTTGTACAATCTGCTGGACCATTTACATTGAAACCAGGTGCGACAAATAATATTACTATTGGTCTTGTATATGGTAGAGGATCAGATGGAGATCCATTTTCTTCTGTTAACGCTATGAGATCTGCTGATACAAAAGCTCAAGCTTTATTTGATGCTTGTTTCAAAATTCTTTCGCCTCCTGCGGCTCCAAGATTGACCATTCAAGAATTGGAGAATCAATTGGTATTGATGATCGATAATCCAGCATCTTCGAATAACTACGAAGAGGGATACGCGGAAAAGGATGAAATTAATATTACTGACCCAGGTGTTGATCAATACTATAGATTTGAAGGTTACCAAATTTTCCAGATGATTGATGGTGATGCTGGAGTTGCTGACATCACTGATGTTTCTAAAGCTCGTTTAGTTGCACAATGTGATGTTGAAAATGGTATTGATAGACTTATTAACTTTGAATTTGATGAAGATCTAGGGTTTTCAATTCCCGTTGAAAAGGTTGATGGTGAAGATGAAGGCATTAGCCACACATTCTTAATACGAGAAGATGAATTTGCTCAAGGAGATAAGAATTTAGTAAATCATAAAGAATACTACTTTATCGCTACTGCTTATGCATACAATGCTATGGCTGATTTAACCACAGATATTCCTTTCTTATATGATCCAAATGATCCATTATTACTTCAAGGACAGAAGATTCCTTATATATCATCTTTCTTAAGCTATGATGGTGCTGCTATTGAGTCAATTGCAGGTGTTCCTCATAACCCATCTCCTGAAGCGGATGGTACTGCACAAAATATCGCTTACGGTTCTAGCCCAATTATTACAAGATTGGATGGACACGGAAATGGTAACCGCGCATTAGAATTGACGCAAGAGTCTAAAGACTATATTATTCAGAATGGTTATATGGAAACTCCTTCTTATGATTACGGACAAGGTCCAATAAACATTAAAGTGGTAGATCCATTGAATGTTGCTGACGGTCAATACGTTTGTAAGTTTAGAGATTACAATGTGTCTCAACGTAATGGAGCTGATACTGCCTCTTGGGTTATTATCAGATCATATATGGAAGACGGTATCGCAATGACAGATTCGATTTCATCGAGATTAACAATTGCGTCTAAGAACGAACAAATTATTCCTGATTGGGGAGTGTCTGTTGAGATTCACCAAAACTTATACTTTGATCCAGACGGAACATCAGGTGGGACAGAGGTTAAGACTACTGAGTTAATTAGCGCGACTATTGAATTTGAAGATAGCTCGAAAATTTGGATGGGCTTAGTTCCTGATAATGATGCTTTCTATCCTACGAACTGGATACGTTCTGGAACTTATACTACTGATCCATTTGGAAATGATCCATCAGATTGTTGGGATCCGGCAGCTCCTTTCTACAGAGACTATTTAGATCCTTGTAATTATAAAGATTGGAATGCACCTGCAAACTTTGCAGATCCTGATAAAGATTGGTCTAAAATTTTAGGTGGTGGTATTGCACCTCATAAAGTAGTTGGTTACGAAGCGAGCTTTATGCCTATGGCTTACTACAACTATGGAACGCCTACTTCTGCTAAGAATGCTGCTTCTATCAGTTTCTTACCAAGTGTTGACATCGTTATTACTTCAGATGAATCATTGTGGACACGTTGTCCAATAATTGAATTGGGTAGAAGTTCGGCGTTGAATGTTGGTGGGGCTGAGCCTGGAGAGATGCGTAAAAGTCTTTCTGTGGGTAAGGATGGTTTTCCTGATGGAACTGGTACTACTGGTATGGGTTGGTTCCCAGGATATGCAATTGATCTCGAGTCTGGTGCACGTTTGTATATGGCGTTTGGTGAGAATTCATTTTTAGTTTCAGAAAATGGATCTGATATGATTTGGAACCCGACTTCAAACATTGTTGATAACGGTGGAACTCCTTTAATGGGAGGTATGCACCCAGTGTATATTTATAGCTACAATAACAAAACTATTAACAATTACATTGTTGGATACGATCACCCTGCATATACTCCTACATTAGGAGAGAATCTTGCAACAAACCAATTGTATCAAGATATGTTACTTATTCAAGCAAATAATACAACTCAGAAACGTTACACGTACGGGAGTATTAGCTGGGTAGCTTACCCACTTGCTGCACCTGGTCACACGATTGATCCTAATAATATTGAAACGGATGTAAAAGTTAGCTTACGTGTAAGTAAAGAGTACAAAAACTTCACTGCAACTGGTCAAAATGGCGGTTTACCGATGTACTCTTGGGATATGGATGAGATTGCTACGCAAACTGGTAGTCAAGATCAACTAGTAAGTGCTATGGATATGATCAATGTAGTTCCTAATCCTTACTATGCATACTCTGAGTATGAAAGAAACAGATTGGATACTAAAGTGAAAATTACGAACCTACCTGAAAGATGTACTGTTAAAATTTACAGCACGAATGGTAAGCTAGTAAAAACGTTCAAAAAAGATAGTCCAATTACTTCTCTTGACTGGGATTTGAATAACCACAAAGGTATTCCTGTCGCAGGAGGTGTTTACTTGATACATGTTAATGTACCAAGCGTAGATGGTTCGGAACCAATGACGAAAGTTGTTAAGTTCTTCGGAGGTATGAGACAAATTGACTTACAAGGTATTTAATCAGATTTTAAAGAAAGTTGAAATGAAATATTTAATGTTAAAAGTAAAAAGTGCGTTTATTGTTGGTGCGGCAGTTATGTCAAGTTTTGCAGTAAGTGCTGGTAATGAGGATCGTGTTGGGTCTGCGGGAGCGTCTCATATGTTGGTTAATCCATGGGCAAGAAGTTCTGCCTTTGGAGATGCTGGTATCGCAAGTGTTAATGGTCTTGAAGCAACGTTTACAAACATTGCGGCACTGGCATTTACAGATAAGACTCAGATCAAATTCAACTACAGTAACTGGATGGGGAATGCAGGAATTGCATTTAACAGTGCAGGTATTGCGCAAAGAGTTTCAGAAGATGCTGTTATCGCGATCAGTATTCAGTCAATGAACTTTGGAGATATCCAAATCACGACTGTTGCTAATCCAGAAGGTAATATTGGTTTCTTTTCTCCAAGAGCAAATGTTTTCAACCTAGGTTATGCGAGATCATTCTCAAAATCGATTTATGGTGGAATTAACTTCAAGGTTATTTCTGAAAACATCTCTAACTTGAAAGCGAATGGTGTTGCTATCGATGCAGGTATTAGTTACGTTACTGGTGAACAAGATCAGATCAAATTTGGAATTGCGTTGAAAAATGTTGGACCAGTGATGAGATATAAAGGGGATGGTTTGGCAAATCAAATCAATTACGTTACGACAGGAGT
>JABSPC010000157.1 GCA_013215515.1 Crocinitomicaceae bacterium | reverse complement strand
AAGCTGACATTTCTCACTGTCATCGTTGTATTTCTGTGTCGTTGCAACGCTGTCCCATGACATGAAAAGTGTAAGGATAGCAACAACTCCCATTATAATACCAATGATGTACACCAGCATCGGTTTTAATTTTCCTAAACTATATAGAATACTAATTGCTCCAGCTCCAAGCATTAAAACAGCAGAGAACAGGAATACACTACTTTGATCATTGGCAATACCGAGACCGATTATTCCAATTCCAAGTCCAAAGAAAACAGTTGGAACAAAATATTTTTTAAAAAACAGAGAAAGATTGTCAATCATAATTTCTTCTTTACATTTTAGTCGTTAACAAAACTACTATTTTTTACATGCCACCAAAGGCCATACAATAGTTTTTTTTTACCATTCAATCAATGAAACGTTACCGTAAATCTTAATACCTTTATGCAAGTAGTCTTAATTCATGAATACAAGCCCCTTTCAGGAAAAAATAAATAGTAAGTTTGGTTTAACAGCAACGAAACATCAATCCGAATTATTTTGGGAGTTGGAGGCTTTTTTGCGAAAACGAGACTCAAAAGAGTTATTTGTTCTATCCGGATATGCTGGAACGGGTAAAACTTCTGTTCTCGGAGCCTTCGTTCAAGCATTACAAGAGTATAAAGTAAAGGTTAAACTTTTGGCACCAACAGGAAGGGCGGCAAAAGTTTTTAGCTTAAAATCTAAGACGGACGCCTTTACAATCCATAAGCAGATTTACAGAAGGAAATCAAAGACAGATTTAGGATCTCCGCTGAGTTTACAACCAAATTTATTCAAAAATACGGTGTTTATGGTTGATGAAGCTTCTATGATTGGAGATTATTCAATGCAATCCGATGGTAGTATAAGTTCTAGGAATTTGCTCGAGGATTTATTTGAATTTGTCTATTCAGGGGTAGGTTGTAAGCTAATACTGATGGGGGATGAAGGTCAATTGCCACCCGTAGGAAGTGATCACTCACCAGCTTTAAGTGTTGATTACCTTGAGAATCACTTTCCATCCATTAACTGTACATTCTTTAAGTTAACAGAGGTATTAAGGCAGGCTGAAGACTCGGAAGTACTTCGCAATGCCACTTTATTGAGGAATACTGATTGGGTTGATTATCCAAAATTTGATTTAAAATCAGGTGGTGATTTAATGCGTTTGAATGGGGTCGAATTACAAGATGAGCTTGAGGCAAGCATGAATAAGTATGGAGTAGAGGATACCATTTTAATTACACGTTCGAATAAAAGAGCAAACGAGTACAATCAGCAAATAAGAGGACGCATTTTATGGTTTGAGGAAAAGCTGTGCAGCGGTGACTGTTTAATGGTTGTGAAGAATAATTATTACTGGATTGGAGACGATTCTAAAATGGGGTTCATTGCCAACGGTGAATTATTTTCTATTCGGCGTATTCTTAAGATTGAAGAGTTGTATGGATTCGAATTTGCTAAGGTAATTGTGAATTTTGTTGATTATGAAGAAGCTGGAGATGTCGAACTGATCATTCATACGGAATCATTGTTGAGTGAGGGGCCTTCATTGCCACGGAATAGGATGAAGGAACTCTTTTACGAGGTGGAACAAGATTATGTTCATTTGAAGATTAAGAAAGAGCGCTATGAGGCAATTCTAAAAGACCCTTATTTTAATGCATTGCAAGTGAAATATGCATATGCGGTAACATGTCACAAATCGCAAGGAGGCCAATGGAAAAATGTATTTATCGATCAAGGCTTTATTAACGATGATATTCTTGGACCAGATTATTATAGATGGCTGTATACTGCTTTAACAAGAGCAGTAGATAAAGTTTTTTTGGTGAATTTTTCTGATGAATTTTTTCTAGATCAGACTGGAGAGCTTGAATGAAGTTCGTCCAACGCTAATTCTTGTTTTCGCCCAAACTTTATTGAATCGATCAATTACAACTTTAGCTTCTTCACGACTCATAAATTGACCCGCTAACACATTCAGTTCAGCTTTCAATGCTTTCATAATCTCAGCTGTTCTTAGCGCTGACAAAACATCATTTTTAGACAAACCGTACTTTTTCATTGCAGTTTCTATATCCGGATTAGGGGGATTTATATTCGATTTGACAGGGTCTGTGTATGAGTTGACTTCCAGTGTAATAGATCTGCCTAGCTTAATTGCAATTTCAGATTTTCTTAGTCTCAAGAATGTAGAGTCCATTTTCGTTTTACTCGCATTTCCAGGATAGCTAGAAAGCTCTTGAGGTTTGTAGTCTTTTATGGTCCTACTACCATTCCATTTACCAATTCCCTGACCGCGAGCGGTCATGTTAAACTTCGTTTTTTTGTCCAATAACTCTTCAAAAAAGACTTGAACAGAAACACTATCTTCCAGAGCAAATAACGAGCGGGGTAGGTCCCATTTGTCCGAAGCAAAAACATCATTCAGTTCTAAATTAATTCTCGCATCGTAATTTGGTTTCGCATCCATCACATTAATATGTAGCATAACTTCATCTGCAGATTTTGACGTGCTAGATTCTGGAATTGCGATTAGACGAATTTCGAATTCTTCAGCGTCTTTTGATGGCTTGAACTGAAACTCTTGTGTTAGGATATCAAACGTAGTCGAGTCTTCAAAAAGATAAAGACCGTCCTTTTCTTCATATGTGGCCCAACGCAGTCCCATCCATTGTTTAAACTGATCTAATCGCCGTTCTAAAATTGCCTTTTTATCAATTGCTTCTTGTTTCTCAATCTTGAGTTGAATAATTTTCTTTTTGTAGGCTTCAAAAAGACCGAATAAATGAACAATTTGATTTTGAAGTTTCTTTCGATCTGATCTTTGTGAGTGAGTAGTAGGAGTAGCGTCAAATCCACCAGCGCGAGACTTCATTGCTTTTCTCTTCGACTTTTTTACACTTCTTGAAGCTTTTTTGTTCGTTGTAATTGGTGTATAGCCTAAATCAGAATATTCTTTTTCTTTTTTCTGAAGCTTCATCTCGGTTGCGTCTTGCTTCTTCTTGTTGTATTCCAACCAGTAATCGAATCCACGTTTTCCATGAATCATTTCTT
>JABSPC010000156.1 GCA_013215515.1 Crocinitomicaceae bacterium | reverse complement strand
ACTGTAGTTTATAATTTTAGATTTTAGAACTGCAGTACCCTGCGCCTTCAAATTAACAGACACTAATACTAGAAAAATGAGGAGTAGGTTTTTCACGATTCTTGAAAACCAACTATCAAGCCATATTAATCTGTAATTCTTATTTTTAATAAGAACCAGAATACCTTCGAATAAACCATTCCGTTCCAAGAAGTACTATAACCAAGAAACAGATCCACTTCCAATCGATTAGATCGCTGTAATCCGTTTCATCGTATGAAATATTGACGATATCATTTCGATTCCCAATATCAATTAACAATTGATTCATTGATCCTATTTCATAGAATTTTCCATTGGAATTTGCGGCGATCGTTTTCAATAAATTGTGGTTGGCTGATGTAGAAAGAGTTTCAAGAGAAACATCCTCTACAATAAACACACCCTCCTTGGTATAATTCTTCCCGTCGAATTTGGTGTCAGCACTCCATTTATATTTTCCTGCCTTTAGTTTCCCCAATGAAAGACGGTAATCTTTAGCGTTCTTCGCAAACACGTATGGAATCTTTCTATCGTCTTCATCTACAAGGTTGAAATTAATATCTGGACCTGTAACCTGCTCCAGCGTTGAATTGTAGAATTCAGCATTAATTAAGATTTCGTCATTGATGTTAAAACGTTTCGGCAAATTAATTCGCAGCGGATCTGAATTCTTCTTAACAACTAAATACTGAATCGATTTCTGAATGATCTCATTGAATCCGTCATTGTTTTTTGCTACTCTATATTCAGAGAGTTTCCATTTCCAAAGCCCCTCACCTACAAATACGCCAAATTTCGACTTCGTATTTTTTCCGAAGAATAAAATTGGATCCTTCTTTTTAACTGGCCCCAACCTTTGAGAAATCAAAGTACTACCTCCATCAATTTTCACATCCCCAAACTTAACATGGATTGGAGGCACCTTCTCTAATAGTTTTTGAGCCTTATCGGACAACTCAAACAATTGGAACCCTTCTGATAGATATCCTTGCACCTGATCTGTTCTACGATCATTTGGAATGCTTAGACCAATATTTAAATTGTCTACATTGTTTTTAGAAGATGTTGTCGTTACAAAATAAAATATCGGAAGGTTAATTGCATTTGCCTGACGGATTAATTCAGCATTCGATCCTATTCCAGCGCCATGAAGAATAAGCAGTTCAACATCTTTAAAACTACCATTCCACTTTGATATCAGCATCGATTCGACTTCCAAGTTCTCATCTGTTTCAATCACACTTTTGATCGCTGGAACATCAGGGTGAGGTGCTTTTGATAAAATTAAAACTTTACTTCTAGAATCAATTACTTCTATATAAACACTGCGTTCGTTGTTTTCATAAGAAGACTCATTGTCAAGATGGCGAAGCTTTACTGTATAGTTTACAAAACCAATTTCATTTGCTTCAACTAAAAAAGTAACATGGCGAAAGTCAAAATCCTTATTTGTATACGTCAGTTTTTCAGTTGCAATTACTTTGTCATTCTGGTACAACTCCAATTCACAAGATGAAGCCCCCATTTTATTCGCCTCAATATCAACTTCAATTGGAAATTTATTTTTGAAAAACGCGATGTCATTCGCAGCAACGTTTCTGATCAGCTGATCACGTTTTTGAGTTGTATCTCCTACTCCAACTGAAAATATTGGAGTCAAACTTATTTTTTCGGCAATGTATTTGGGAGAGTTCCCTTTGTTGTAATTTCCATCGCTTACAAAACAAATCCCACCAACATTGCGATTAAAAAACTGATTGTAAATATGATCGAATCCTATGTTCAAATTCGTAACAGTGCCTTTGAAATCATAGTTATCGTCGTCTTTCAGTTTTCCATCAACAACATAGGTCTTAAAGTCAAACCGCTTTCCGTATTTCGACTCCAGCTGTTTTTGAAAAGAATCAATATTGGATTTTACAGTGCCACTATCGCTGTAATTCAACATTGAAGATGAATTATCGATGAGAGTTATGAAGATCGGTTTTTCCGTTTTTGACTCAGTAGTTTCCAATAATATGCCATAGAGAAGAATCCCTAAAAGAATTAGAACGCTTGATCTTAAAGGAATTAGGACTCCTTTTTTCCACTTTGCTGCACCTTCAATTTGCTTCTGTTTTCTGTAATACCAAATTGAAAGTAATACTGAAATTAAAACCCACGGAATCAACCACCACAGTGCTATATCTGAAAATATCTTCATTTAGCTACGAAAATAACAATCTAAAACACATCAATGGACAGAACTATGTTAAATAGTGTTTAGGAAATCGACCTATTTTTTCTTCTTAGGAGGGTCAACGTAATTCTTCATTGTATAAGACACTCCAAGTCCAAGAACTGATTTAATCTGAGTTCTAGGTCCAAAGCCTCCGTCATTCCCTTTAATATTGATATCATGATCATAAATAACTGTCCAATTTAAAGATGCTGAAAACCATTTATTTACTTTAAAAGTGAAAAGCACATCTGCGTTAACATCAATATTTTCAGGATTCTTCAAATAATTAGAGAATAACTCCAAAGTTGATTTCATTTGAATATTTTTAACGATCTCTTTGTCGTATTTGACCTTGAGATAAGCTCCAAACTCCGCTCTGATTTTTTTTCCAGGATCAACTCCAAACGCTCCTGTACTAGATAAGCCCTCATCATTTACTATTGTCCATTTAAGTGCCGCCGGCGAGACAAAAACTGTAAAATTCTTATTCGGCGAATAATCCAACCCTAATGCCAGATTGACATACGCTGGTGCCATAAACTTAGAAAGATAAACAGAGTCATTCGGATAAACAAATCCTTTGAGAAATTGAGTTTTAAAACCTGTAATAAGAGATACATATATCTTCCGCTTCTCTTTTATTTTGTGACCTACAATTGATGAAACTTCAATTTTATCATCAGTCTTT
>JABSPC010000155.1 GCA_013215515.1 Crocinitomicaceae bacterium | reverse complement strand
TACCATTCCAAGCGGCATTTACCTTGTTAAATATGGAATGAAAATAAGGAAATTGGTTGTCGAGTAGGATGGCCCAAAGTCTAAGAGCGAAGCGATCTAAAAGTGAGGAACGAACGATCTAATATCCAAAAGGGAGCTTGCAACCGGTCTAATCAATCTTCCAAGTAAACACGATGAACTCGCTTAGAAATTCCTGTAAGAACTTCGTATGCGATGGTCTCCATCTTGTCGGCAAGATCGGTCACGCTTTGGTTCGATCCAATGATTTGAACGGGCTCGCCTTCAGTGACGGATAAGCTTCCTAAATTGACCATGATCATATCCATACAAACATTCCCAACAACTGGGCAGAATTGATTTTGAATGTAAACGCCGCCCTTTCCTTTGCTCAATGATCTTTTAAATCCATCGGCATATCCAACGGGAATTATGGCAATATTCATATCGTGATCAGCAATTCCTTTTCTGTCGTAGCCAATTGAAATTCCAGCGTTTACCTTTTTGATTTGAGAAATGGCACTGTACCAAGTCACGGCAGGCGTTAATTGCGCAGCATGTTTTCCTGAAGAGCTATAGCCATACATTCCAATGCCCAATCGCACCATGTCGAAATGATATTCAGGATGGTTTAAAATTCCCTCAGAATTTAGGATATGGCACTCAAAAGAGTAGTTTATATGGCTTTTCAAGAAGCTAATCGCATTTTTGAATTCCTCAACTTGTTCATGAATAAATGCTGAGTTAGGATCATCAGAATTGGCCAAATGCGAATAAACAGTTTCGATTTGAACCTCTGGCTGAGAGTTTATCATCTCAATTAATGAATCCAATTCATCCATTTGAAATCCAAGACGGTTCATCCCAGTTTCTATTTTGATGTGAATCGGATAATTGGATTTCCCCTCATAAATCAATTGCTTTACGAACTTATCCAGTTGGGTTGTACTGTAAATACAAGGCGCAAGGTTATGTTGGATGCATTCTTCGAATCCATATTCTTCTGAATTCATTACAAGAATTGGAGTTTTAACTCCGACTCGTCGCAATTCAACGCCCTCATCTGCATAAGCTACGCCTAAGTAATTAATGCCTATTCGCTCTAAATATTGACCGATTTGTTCAATTCCAGATCCATAGGACGAAGCTTTAACCATCGCTAATATCTTCGTAGTGTCTGGAAGTTGTTTGTTGAAATAGCTGATGTTATTTTTAATGGCGTTTAAGTCAATTTCAACATAAGTTTGATGCTTCTTAGATCTCAATCGAAGTGCATAACGTTCCATATGCATTGCTCTTTTTCCTTTGACAAGAACCACAGCATTTTCGAATGTTTCAATTCCCTTTTCAGCAGAATCTAAAAAATGAACTTTAATAGGTTCAAATTCTGAAAGAAGCGATTCAATTTTTGAAGTATCGCCGTCCGTTCCAATAATTACAACCCGGTCTTTTCCTTTAGCTATGCTCAATTGATATTCTAAAGAAGATCTAAAAGCGTCTAAGTCAAGATTGTACGTATCGTTAATTATAATTGAGTTGTGAACGCCGTTAAATGTTTCTAATCGCAATGCAATGCGGTCCAATTCTCCGAGTTGTTCTTTAATTTCATCATCATTCAAATCAAACTCTTTCGCACAGGCTATTGCCATAGATGCATTCACTCGACTGATTTCGTCATCAAAACTGATAGTTTCCAGTAATGAAGCATATTCCTTTGTTTTTACACTCTGAAAATTTTCAGGAACCTCTTCAAGTTGAATGGGATCGTGATAAAATACCTTTCGCGCATTTCTAAATAGGACGAGCTTTTCATTCAAATGCTCACTTGGTGAATTGAAATTGTCTCGATGTGCGGAACCAATAGAAGTAAGAATCCCTATGGTTGGTTGAATCATCGTTTCCAAAAGATCCATCTCACCAGATTGAGATATTCCAGCCTCGATTATGGCAAGATCTGCGGACTCGTTTAATTCTAAAAGTGATAACGCCACGCCGAGCTGCGAATTATAACTTTTGGGACTTCGAATCACTTTATATTTTACACCAAGTAACTGACTCAGCCATTCTTTGGTGATTGTTTTTCCAGCACTTCCTGTTATTGCTACGATTGGATATGAAAATTGTTCCCTGTGATTTTTGGCCAAAACTTGTAGTGCCTTAATCGGATCATCAACTTGAATAAAAGTTGCTCCCCTTAATTCTTCCAGAATCGGTTTTGACACAACGAAAGTGCGAACTCCTTTGCTATACGCTTCATTGATGTACTCATGCCCATCTCTGAACTCTCCTTTCAAAGCGAAGAACAACGAGTTGTTTCCATTAATAATCTTTCGAGTATCGAATGCAACTGACTCAATCGTTAACGTTGATTTTGGTAACGAAGTCGTAAATATTGAGGATAAATCCTGATATGATAAGTCTAATTTCAATGTGATATTTTGTTGTAACACATTCTACAGAGTGGTTTGTACTGTTCCACTGCGCCAACGAGCACTTGTTCTTTCTCTTTAACCGTTCTGTGTGAAAATTGGGCAAGATCACCGCAAGAAACGCAAATAGCGTGAACTTTGGTTACGTACTCCGCAATGGCAAGTAGACGAGGCATTGGGCCAAAGGGTTCGCCAGTGAAATCCATGTCCAATCCAGCAACGATTACACGAACTCCTTTTTTAGCTAAATCATTGCAAATTTCAACAATGCCCTCATCGAAAAACTGCGCTTCATCAATAGCAACAACCCGCTCCTTTTTCCAGAGATCGAAAATTTCAGTCGAACTTGAAACGCAAATAGCTTCAAAACTTGTCCCTTGATGACTCACAACTTTTTCTTTGTGGTACCTGTCGTCTATTGTTGGCTTAACCAACAGGATTTTTTGATTGGCGAATTCCGCACGTTTAAGCCTACGAATAAGCTCTTCAGTTTTACCGGAGAACATTGATCCACAGACTATTTCAATCCATCCGTGTCTCGTTCCTTCTGTTGGAAAATGCTCTAAAAACATTATGTAATCGTCTTATTTAGGGTTATCAACAAACAATCGAAGAGAAAATTCCGAGTCAATGGCGGTTCTCCCTTTTTTCTTCGCTAAATTTGAGTACTAAATGTCGCTATTATGTTGCACAGTTATTGTACTTCGTTAGCAACTTAGTTAAAATGTTGAAGAGTCGAATTTGAATTCACAAATGAAAAAATTGGAAGGGTATAGTTCAAGAATAGAAAGATTAAGCGCATTGGTAGCTCAACTTGAGAGTGGAAACTTAACCGTTGAAGAGCTTTCTGAGATGGAAATGATTACGCGTGAGTTGCACGAAAGAAGTATAATTCTTAGGTATAACGCATTTAAGAATCAGGTAATGCCTGAGGCTGATGAGGCTGATGAGGAAGATGACGGAGCTTTTATTGATGAAAACGGAGGAGTAGAAGTTGAGGTAATCATTGAAGAAATTGATGAGAACGATGCGAATGCATCTGATGGGGAATCGACAGTTGACCAACCTCAAGAAGAGCCAACAATTGATTTCTCAATATTTGATGACGAGCCTGAGGAAGAGGCGTCAGCCCCTGAAGAGGAACCTAAAAGTGATCCAACTCCTGAGCCTACACCTGAACCCGTTGTTGAAAAAACACCAGAACCAGAGCCTGTATTACCCGAGCCAATTGTTGAGCCCGAACCAGAAGTTGCGAATGCAACTGATGAGGAATCTGCAGATGACCAACTCAAACCTGAACCGGTTGAAGAAAAAACGGATCCGATAGCTAACGGAACATCATCAGCAGCCCAATCCTTTTTGAATAAATTAAAACTTGAAGACAATTCTGTTGCTTCTCGTTTTACATCTAGTAAGCTTGACTCCCTTATCGGAGCATTCGGATTGAACGAACGATTGAGATACATTAATGACTTGTTCGATGGATCGAGTGAGATGTTTTCTGATGCGATTAAAGCATTAGATTCTAGGTCTTCATTGGAGGAAGCGAATTTAAAAGCTGCAAGTTTAGCGTCTGAGCACGATTGGGATCCAGAGGAAGAAATAGTTATCGAATTCATGTCATACTTGAACAGAAGGTATGCGTAATTTACTCGTCGTTGCCGTTGTATTTATTGGCTTCAATTCGTTTGGTCAAATTGAAGAAGTAAGAAGAATTACAAAACAATTATGTTCTCCTGAGTTTCATGGACGCGGTTATTATAAAAAGGGCGACTCCCTTGCTGCCGATTATATTGTAAAAGAGTTCAAAAAGCTTGGTATTGGTGGCTATGATGGACGGTTCTTGCAGTATTTTGATATAAAATCCGTTAATTCTTTTCCGGGTGTAATGAAGGTTAAACAGGACAACAAAGTTCTGGAAACTGGTGTTCATTACATTGTAGACCCTTCTTCCGGAGGAGGAACGAAACTGCTTATTCCTAAGCAAGTGCGTGTTCATGATTTGATGGATAGAGATAAAATAGGAGCTATCATTGAAGAATTAACAGACGGTCGAAGCAATTTCAATGCTATGGCGATTCACTTAGAAGGACTAAGCAAGGATACACTTAAAGAGCTAGCTGGGATTTCTCAGGCTCTAGTTCAATTTTTCCCAGTTATTGAAGTAACGGATGCGAAATTTACATGGTCCGTTGGGTCAGAGCAGTTTGCCCATCCACTAATTCAAATTCGCGATACAATTTACAATGATGGAGCACTGGACATTGATATCGATGCCAAATTATTGAAGAATTATCATACTCAAAATATAATGGCCTATCTTCCTGCAAGGAAGAAATGTGCTAAAACTGTTGTTTTCACTGCTCATTATGATCATCTCGGTCGAATGGGTGATGACACTTACTTTCCCGGTGCGAATGACAATGCTAGCGGTACAGCAATGTTGTTGACGATGGCAAAGTATTTCAAGGAAAATCCCTCTGAGTATAATGTGATGTTTATTGCATTTGCAGGAGAAGAAGCTGGATTGCTAGGATCAAAATATTTCATAGAGAACCCTGTTTTGAAACTAAAGAAAATCAAGTTCCTTGTCAACCTTGACATTATGGGATCGGGTGAAGACGGGGTGACGGCTGTAAATGCAACTCTTTTTGAAAAGGAATTTGCGTTACTTCAGAAGATTAATAAAGAGAAATCACTTCTAAAAGTTGTGAAGAAGCGAGGTCCCGCGGCGAATTCCGATCATTATTGGTTTACGGTTGAAGGTGTTCCAGCTTTCTTTATTTATACGATGGGTCCGAATAAAAATTACCACGACGTATTTGACATTTACGACAATCTGAGTTTTAAAGAATACGAGGATATCACAACCTTATTGATTGAGTTTGTAAAGCAACTCAAATAAGATAGACGTGTATAACTGCCTAGAAATGGGCGTTCCTACTAATTTACATATTGTTAAATTTCCGTACTTTTGAAATATAACATCTGCATTATGAAAACATTCCTGCTAGTACTTTTCGTATCATTTTCTTTTTTGGGATTCTCTCAACCATATGCTGGAAAGCAATACAATCCCACAGGGATGGATGTGGCTAAAGCGGCAAATTGTACCCCGCCAACGACTACAACCATGATGGAGTTGAACAATGTACGTGCTATGATCCACACAGCTGGGAATTTATGGCAAGTTCCTGGGCAAAATTTAGCGCAGTACGAGGTGCCTAAAAATTCTGGAATAATGGCCTTGTTTACTTCGGCTTTATGGCTTGGAGGTACAGACGTTAATGGTCAATTGAAATTAGCAGCATTGCGTTATAGAAACGGGCAAGATTACTGGACGGGACCTTTATCGCAAGGGCCAGCGGAAACAACTTGGGAAAATTGTGAAAAATACGATAGACACTACGTAACAACACAAGATGATATTCGAATATTTGATGCGTGGTTTAGTGCCGGTGAGCAGGATGCGTTAAATGGAACATCTACTCAATCTGATTTATTTCCCGATTATGAAATCCCATTAATCATTAAGGAATGGCCTGCGCACGGAGATATTAGCCAAGGGCAGGATTACTATTTGGCTCCTTTCTACGATAGAGATGAGGACGGTGAATACGATTACAATCAAGGAGATTACCCATGGCATGATATTGCCAAATCGAAAGAATGTGGAACGGATAGAAGAGTATCACTTTATGGAGATATCAACTTCTGGTGGGTAATGAACGATAAAGGAAATATTCATACCGAAACTGGAGCTGATCCAATAGGGATGGAGATTAGATCTCAAGCCTTTGCTTTTTCATCAAATGATGAGATCAATAACATGACGTTTTACAATTATGAATTGATCAATAGAGGAACACAAACGTTATACGATACCTACTTTGGGTATTTCACTGATGGTGCCTTGGGTGATCCATTGGATGATTATGTAGGTTGTGATGTGGATCGTGGGTTGGCATATTACTACAATGGCGACAACTACGATGGCGACAATGCAGGATGGTTGGGATATGGAAACAATCCTCCAGCGGTTGGAGTTGATTTCTTTGAAGGACCTTATCAAGATGATGATGGAATTGATAATGCATACGGAACTGGACCAGGTGAAGCATTGAATGGAATTGGATATGGCGATTCAATTATTGACAATGAGCGCTTTGGAATGAGACAATTCTTATATTATAGTAACACTACTTTAGGAGCAAATCCAGCCCAAACGGATCCAACAACTGCTGCAGATTATTACAGCTATTTACAAGGTTTTTGGAAAGATGGGACGCCCTTTTATTATGGAGGGACTGGGCATATTTCTGACCCAGCAGCGGACCCGACAGTGCCGTGTGATTTCATGTTTCCAGGTGATACCGATCCACTTGGATGGGGAACTGGAGGGAACCCCCAAGCGCCTTGGACAGAGCAAACTTCAAATAATCCACCAAATGATAGACGTTTTGCGCAATCGGCAGGTCCTTTTGTATTAAAGCCGGGTGCTATTAACAATATTACAGTCGGTGTTGTTTGGGCGAGAGCTACCGCTGGAGATCCATTTGCATCTGTGGAAATATTGAAAAGAGCGGATGATAAAGCACAAGCCTTGTTTGAAAATTGTTTCAAAGTTTTAGAAGCACCTCATGCTCCAATTTTAGAAATTCAGGAATTGGAAAATGAATTGATCTTAACGATTAGTAATGCTCCTTCTTCAAATAACTATGGTGAAAACTATATTGAATTTGATCCGTTTATCGTTTCTGAAGATTCAACGGCAGATAAAAATTATAGATTTCAAGGGTATCTGATTTATCAATTGAAAGATGATGAGGTATCCCTTTCAGATATAAGCGATGCATCCAAAGCACGATTGGTGGCTCAATGTGATATTGAAGATGGCGTTGATCGCTTAATTAATTTTGAATTTGATCAAAATCTTGGGGCTGGTATAGCTGAAGAGATGGTTGATGGAGACGACAATGGAATTCGTCATAGTTTTAGCGTTACGGAAGATGAATTTGCCCAAGGAGATAAAACATTGGTTAACTTCAAACGTTATCATTATATCGCCGTGGCATACGCTTATAACAATTATAAGGAATATGATCCAACAGATCCAACTGCACTAGATGGACAGAAAAAACCATTCCTGCCAAGTAGAAAAGCAGCAATTGGTGAAGTAAAACCTATTGAAGCAATTCCGCCCAACCCGACTCCAGAAGCTGATGGAACAAGTCAGAATATCGAATACGGTTCAAGCCCAATTATTAGAAGATTGGATGGATATGGTAACGGAAACCGTGCTCTTGAATTGACACAAGCATCTAAAGATTATATCCTCCAAAATGGATATATGAATACTCCTGAATACGAACGTGGTCACGGGCCAATTAATATTAAAGTGGTTGATCCATTAAATGTAGCTGACGGTTATTTTGAATGTGAATTTGTGGATTATTTAGTTTCTCCAAGAAATGGGGCAGACACGGCAAGTTGGGTTATTAATCGCTATGATGAGGAGAATGGAATTTTATTAGAGTCAATATTCTCGGAAAGAACAATACAAACGAGTAACGAACAGGTCATTCCTGAATGGGGAATTTCAGTTCAAATTTATCAGAAAGTATATACCTCCCCAGCTACAGGAGGAGTGTCTACTTTTTATACATCGATGGTCAGCTCAGAAATATCCTATGCCGATAGTTCAAGACAATGGATGTCTTTAATTCAAGACAATGATGCTTTCTATCCGACAAATTGGATTCGATCAGGGACGTATACAACGGACCCCTTTGGCGGGCCAATTACGGATTGCTTAGATCCTGCGAGTGCATTTTACAGAGGTTATTTGGATCCGTGTAATTACAAAGATTGGGGTGCACCAGCTAATTTTGCAGATCCAAACAAAGAATTTTCAAAAATATTAGGCGGAGGAATTGCCCCGCATCATGTAGTTGGGTACGAGGCAAGTTATATGCCGATGGCTTATTATAATTATCCTACTCCAACGTCAGCCAAGACTGCTGCTTCTTTGAGTTTCTTGCCTAGTGTAGACATCGTTATTACTTCGGATAAATCTCTATGGACACGATGTCCAGTAATTGAATTGGGTAGAGAGCCAAGTTTAAATGTTGGAGGTGCGGAACCTGGTCAAATGAGAAAAAGTCAATCAGTTGATAAATTTGGAAACGAAGAAAGTACGAGTACTGGAATGGGTTGGTTCCCTGGGTATGCGATTGACCTTGAATCAGGGGCTAGATTATACATGGCCTTCGGTGAAAATTCATTCCTTGTTTCTGACAACGGTGCTGATATGATTTGGAACCCTTCAGACAAATTAATTGATGCCTTAGGTACACCAGTTATGGGTGGAGTTCAGCCGTATTATGTCTACAGTTACAATAACAAAACAACAAACGGTTACATAGTGGGGTACGATTTCCCATCGTATGATCCGAATGTTGCGGAAGTGAATGCGAGCAATCATTTGTATCAGCGAATGCTAGATATTGAGGCGAACAACACGACTCAGAAAAGATATACTTACGGAAGTATTTCATGGGTTGGATATTCAACTAGAACGCCAGGTCAAGAGCACTTGTCGAATGATGTGACGATTAAACTTAGAGTGAATAAGGAATACAAGAATTTCGTTGCAACCAATGAAAATGGCGGGAGCCCAAAGTATTCTTGGAGCATGGAAGAAATTTCAACAGACAAAGGATTGGATCGTCAATTGGCAGAGGCCTTGAAGATGATTAATGTTGTTCCTAATCCTTATAGAGCTTATTCAGAATACGAACGAAATAGAATTGATTCAAGGGTTAAGATCACAAACTTACCTGAGCGTTGTACAATCAAGATTTACTCGGTAAATGGTAAATTGATCAAGACGTTTAAGAAGGACAGTCCGGACACGTATCAAGATTGGTTATTAGCGAACCATAAAGGTATTGCTGTAGCTTCTGGGGTTTACTTGATTCATGTTGAAGTTCCAGGTGTTGGTGAGGTCGTTATTAAGTCGTTTGTTGCTATGCGACAGGTTGATTTGAATGGAACTTAGACCGCTTTGCTTTTAGATCGGTTAACGCCTTTTAGATGTTAGATCGTTCGTTCCTCACTTTTGGATATTAGACGTTACAGGCTTCATTGAAACTAAGTCAAATCTAAAAGCCCGAAGGGCGATCTAATATCCATCAATCTAAAATCTATTTAACCGGTAAACTAATCCTAAACGTTGTACCAACGTCAATCTGAGATTCTAGAACGAATACACGGCCTTTGTGGTATTCTTTAACGATTCGTTTCACCAAAGATAAGCCAAGTCCCCATCCACGTTTTTTGGTTGAGAAACCAGGTTCAAAAATTGTCGTTAATTGCTTTTGTGGAATTCCTTTTCCGTTGTCTTGAATGTCAATGTGAACCCAGCCGGTTGAGGTATGAACACTAACCAAAAGAGACCCTTCAGCTTGCATTGCGTCGATTGCATTTTTACTGATGTTCTCTACAACCCATTCAATTAATGGTGCATTGTGCTTTGCTCTAAAATCACCCTCAGCTTCAATTGTAACATCAACTTTAGCCGATATTCTAGGGGCTAAATACGACATTACATTTCGAACGGTAAGACCAACATCTTGATCATCCAATTTAGCTCCAGAACCAATTTTTGAGAATCGATCCGTTACTTTTTCTAGTCGATCTACATCTTTTTGCATTTCGGTTGTGACCATCGGGTCGGCTCCTTGAGATTCTAGTAATTGCACCCAAGCCATTAATGATGACAATGGCGTTCCTAGTTGATGAGCAGTTTCTTTTGCCATTCCAGCCCATACTTGATTCTGTTCGGCTTTTCTAAATGTGCTGAATATGACGTAACTAATCAACGCAAAGAGGCCAATCACCATAAATTGGATGTAAGGAAAGTACTGAAGCTGTTTTAGTTCAGGACTTTCGCCGTAATACAACTTACTCGTTTGTCCATTTTGGAAATCAATAATAATAGGCTTGCTGGCATTGGGCATTGTTGCTAAAATCTCCTCTAATTTCGAAGGATCTCTTTTCAATTCTGGAATATTGGTTCCCGTAATTTCGTTCGTTTTTGTGTCGATGAGCAAGACCGGAACGAGACTTTCATTGTTTACGAGGTCCATATTAAATGCCTCGATGATTGAATCACGTTTTTGCTCCAGTGAATCAATAGTCCAAGAGTCCTTATAGTAATAGGAGATAAAGAAGTCCTCAAATGCTTCAACCGTAAAAGGTTCTTTTTCCTGTTTCCAATCATCTACCAAAAGAAGAAGGGAGTCATCGAATACCTGCATCAGTTCTCTTCTTGATATATCTGGATG
>JABSPC010000154.1 GCA_013215515.1 Crocinitomicaceae bacterium | reverse complement strand
GAGAGAATTTTGCAAGGAAATAACGGGCCTTGGTTTCGTCTCCAGTTCCAATTAAACTTTGGATAGAGTTTAATGCGTTAAAGATAAAGTGTGGGTTCATTTGCAGGCGCATTGCCTTTTGTTCTAAGTTCAGAACCTCCATTTTAAACTCAACTTCTCGTTGCTGTTGCAAAGCTTTTCGTCGTACTCGATTTGTTCCAATTTTATAAATAGCAAGTAGAACGAGTAAGCCCCCCAGTCCGATAAGTACCTTGAACCAAACAGTTTCCCAATACGGAGTTTCGATTTCGAATTCATAAACCAAAGGCTTTTTACTCCAGACGCCATCTTCGTTCGAAGCCTTCAAAAGGAATCGGTATTTACCTGGGCTCAAGTTCGAGTACATAATACTTCGGTCTTTCGATTCAGGCGACCATTTATCGTCGAATCCTGCCAGTTTCCATTTGTACATAACGCCATCAGGACGTTTCATGTTGATTCCAAGGAACTCAAACGTAATGTTGTTTTGATAGTGCGCTAGGAACAAAGGCTTCCGTTGTTTCCCAAACTCGAGAGCGTTGTCTTCATCACCAAGTATAGAAACGTATTCGAGTTTAATGTCTTTGAACGATAGAATAGGAGAGTACATGTTCTTCACCAATTCAGATGGGTTGAATTTGCACAGCCCGTTAATTGTTCCGAACCAGATGGATCCATTTTGATCGTTCCAAACTGAATTCTGACATGTTTCAACACCTGCAAATCCGTCGAGTTTCCCGTAGTGTTTGATCTGCTTTTGACTTCCGTCTTTGTTCAAGTAAATGTAGTCGAGTCCCTTTTCAGTTCCCACGATTATATTGCCATCTTTATCTGTTGTTAAGAGATAAACGTTGTTCGATTTCAATCCTTGATTTTGAGTTAGGAACCGAGGATTGCTATTCTTTTTGTAAAGATTGTAAGCACAAATTCCACTGCCTGAAGTTCCAACCCATAAACGCCCATCTTGGTCTTCTGTTAAGCAGCGAATAAAGTTCGAAGAAAGGTGTTTGTCTTTGTCAAGGTGAATAATTGTTTTCTGATTTTTATCCAAGCATCCAACTCCGTTATCCGTAGTTCCATACCAGAGCCTGTCCCATTTATCAAAATGCAAGCTTGTAATTCTGTTGGATAATAAACCATCTCTAAATGCCCAGCTTTCAACCAAATACTCTCCGTTTTGATCGGAAATTTTAATGATCCCAGTTCCTGCGGTTGCAATCCAGATGTTCCCTTCTTTATCCGACTTGATTTGTTTTACGTATGCCCGTTTTAGCTCGTCAATTGCGATGAGCTCTTCATCCTTGTAAACATATACTCCGTTGCCATCGGTCCCAATCCAAATGTTGCCGTTTTTATCTTCTGAAATTGCCTTGACTTTTACGTTTTTAAATCCATTTCCTCCATGGTAGTTCAGAACTTTCGTACCTGTAAAAACACTAACTCCTTTCTGAGAATTCCCAACCCACAATTGATTTTTCCGATCGCGAAAAACGCTGTAAATAAAGTTTCCTGCCAATCCAGATTTCTCGTCGTAATTCGTGAATTGCTTGCCCAAGTAATGACAAATTCCACCACCTGATGTTCCGAACCAGAAATTGTCGTTGTGGTCTTGGATGATACAACGAACATGGTTGTTACTCAATCCTTCGTTTTCACTTATCGAAGTAAATGTCTTTGATGATTTGTCGTAGTGGATTACACCGCCTCGGAGGGTTGCGATCCATAAATTTTGCGTTGAATCTGAATAAATATCCAATACCGTTTGACGGTACAATTCATGGTGAAAGTCAATTCTGTAAAATGTTTTTCCATCATGGCAATACATTCCGTCTCCATAAGTTCCGATCCACAATTTGCCATCAGCGTCTTTGGTTAACGTCGTAATCGCGTTCCCCATGTATCTAGATTCTTCTTTATAGAACCGACTTTCCTTTTTGAAATAACTATAGAGTCCTTTATCCGTTCCGATCCAGATTTTATCTTCATTTCCAATTCGATCTATCCAAAGCGAAGTGGCTTGCAGTTTATTTATTCCTGCGTCCTTTCCAATTTGAGCGGCTTTATTATTGGACACTTCAAATATTCCTTTGTTCGTTGCAAGAAAGATCTGATCTGAATCCGTGATGAATATATCTCGAACTACAGCTGATTTTAAATCACCAAAATCAATTGAAGTAAACTTCTTTCCATCGTAGAAGCAAAGGCCGTTATTCGTTCCAATCCAAATTCTATGTTTTGAATCTTCCTCTATGTCATTGATGATGTTGTTAGGCAAGCCTTCTTGGTCTGTGTACGACTTAAATTCAAATCCATCAAAAACGCTAATTCCTCCGCCTCGAGTTCCAAGCCACAGGTTTCCCATTTGATCTTGATGCGCTGCATAGACTTGTGATTGCCCCAAACCGTCTTCCACATTGTAATTTCTGAAGTTGTAATGCTGACTTAATCCAAAGAAGGGAATAAGTATTAGACAGGTCAGTAAATAGGAATAGCGAATTCTCACGGTTGTTTTTTAGATAATCAAAGATAAAAAACGCTTTCAACTATATTGCATACGAATAATATGAAGGCCCCAATGAACCGAAAACGCTTGCATACATTTAGATTAAAAGAGGAGTATGTTAGCGCAAATGATGATTTATCGCTTCAAGTTGAAGAAAGAATACAGATGGTGGAAGAACAGATTGATTTTGTTTTTCCTTTCCGTATTTGTGATCTGGTATGTCGATTGTTTGCCGGATGAGCTATTTGATGACTCCACTTCAACGGTGTTATTGGATAGAAACGGAAAGTTACTAGGAGCTCATATTTCTGAAGATGAACAATGGCGGTTTGAAGAACTGAAAACAGTTCCATATAAATTCAAAACGTGTATCATTCAATTTGAGGATCGTGGCTATTATAAGCATTGGGGAGTGAGTGCCAAAGGAATTGCTAGAGCGATTTCTCAGAATATAAGTGCTGGAAGAAGAGTTAGTGGCGGAAGTACTTTGACGATGCAACTCGTTCGGTTATCGCGGAAAAATCATGCACGAACGTATACAGAGAAAGGCTACGAGATGATTCTAGCCACACGGATTGAAATGAAATATTCGAAGCGGGAAATTCTACGGTTGTATAGTTCTCATGCTCCTTTTGGAAGTAACGTTGTCGGGTTGAATGCTGCGTCGTGGCGGTTTTTTGGTAGACCACCGAATGAATTGAGTTGGGCGGAATCTGCAACGCTTGCTGTATTACCTAATGCTCCAGGATTAATTTATCTAGGAAAGAATCGCGACAAGCTTAAAGCAAAGCGGGATCGACTTTTGAAACGCCTCAAGAAAATTGGAAAGATTGACAAAATGCAATATGAAATGGCAATCTTGGAACCGCTTCCAGATCGACCGCAAGACTTACCCAACTTGGCGCCGCATCTACTCGCTAAGTGTTTAAAAGGTAATCTGAGAGGCAAAACGACGACATGTACTTTGGATCGGAAAATTCAGATCAAAGCGAATCAATTGTTGGAGACGCGTGCCGCTGCGCTTCGAGAAAATGAAATTCACAATGGAGCTATAATAATCACATCTGTGGAAACAGGCGAAATTCTTGCTTACGTCGGTAATGCCACCGAGTCAGGAGATGAGCATTCAAATCAAGTCGATTGTATCGATGCACCAAGAAGTACAGGAAGTATTTTAAAACCGATTTTGTATGCGAAAAGTCTAGAAGCAGGTGTGATTACTCCAAAAATGCTCTTGCACGATATTCCTTCAAAGTTCGGCGCTTTTGCACCTAAAAATTTCAATGGTGGTTTCAATGGGCTCGTCCACGCAGATCAAGCATTATCAAGAAGTTTGAACATTCCCATGGTTCACTTGGTGAACAATTATGGTATTTCAAAATTCCACAGTGATCTACAAGATTTAGGCTTCTCAACGATCAATAAAACATCACGTCATTATGGTTTGAGTTTAATTTTGGGTGGGGCCGAGGTTACTTTATTTGATCTTTCCAATTTCTATACACGGATGTCTCAACATCTAAAATACAACGAGAGCTATCCTATTCATTTTAAAGGAAAGCGAAAGAGTGGAGGTGAATTTTTAATTGATCAAGCCTGTATTTATACGACCTTCAAAACGATGCTTGAGGTGCGAAGACCCGGACAAGACAACCAATGGAGAATGTTTGCTTCTTCTCAGAAAATTGCATGGAAAACAGGAACGAGCTATGGGTTCAGAGATGCTTGGGCGGTTGGTGTCACACCAGAATATGTTGTCTCCATTTGGATTGGAAACGCCGATGGGGAGGGGCGCCCGGGATTGACAGGAACTCAAGCCGCAGCACCATTGTTGTTCGATATGTTCAATCATTTACCTTGTACGGAATCTTGGTTTTTGGAACCAAAGAAGAGTATGCGGGAAGTGGATATTTGTGCTGAGAGTGGACATCGATCAACGCAATATTGTACGAAAATAGCAATGGAAAGAATTCCAGAAACATCGATTGGTGCCAGAGCATGTCCGTATCACAAACGGGTTCACCTAGATAAATCAGGAATGTATAGAGTTGACTCTGAATGCGCTTCCCCTTCTGAAATGCAGCATGTGAATCGTTTTGTAATTCCTTCAACGGTTGAAAAATTCTATAAAGCGCACAATGCGGATTATAAGACATTGCCGCCTTACAATCAGGAATGTATGACCAAGTTAAGTGAGCATTCAATTGCGATTATTTATCCAAGGAATAAACAGCGAATTTACCTTCCGTTTGATTTCAACGAAGAACGAAGAAAAGTGGTATTTGAAGCAAACCATCGAAATAATTCGGAGACGATCTATTGGCACATGGACGGGGTTTACTACGGTCAAACTTCAGATATTCATCAATTGGAATTTCAACCTGATGTTGGCAAACACAAATTGACTTTAATGGATGAGAATGGCGTTCAGAAGGTTGTGAAATTCGAGGTTCTAGGAAAGTGAAATTTTAATTAGGAATTAGAAGTTGTGAGTTATGAATTTAATATTGTTCGCCTTAAGTTTATAGCGATTCTCAGCTAAGAAATTGTAAGGGCATTGGAATATGATTATCTTTTTTAAATTAAAATTGGATTTCCATAATAATTGTGGAATGAAGAGGCCCTTTCTTTTGCTTCTTAATATAGCTATGGATCTATTTAAGCAGGGAACGCAATCAATAAATCACCAAAAACACCAGCCAATTCCAAGTTCAATTATTTGGTTTACGCTATGACGACCTTTTTTTATTGCCCCACTTTGAGAAGTGTATTTTAGTACTCTTGTATAACTGACTCCTAAGCCATAGTGAAATGAAAGCCTCCCTTTTTTGCTCCAAGTACTCATTTGACCGTCTAAATACGTACGTACCCCAATCCTTCTGTACCAATTAGGGGCAGACTGTATTAGACCGCTTTGGCCGTAAGGGGTATAGCCTATTAAATCAAAATTCATTCTGTTTAAACTTCCTCATCTGACTGAAACGTATCCATTTTTTGTAGATAACTGAAGATGCATCACTTTAACTAGTGAAAAGCCCAAAAAATATTGACTGTAAAAAAAAGGTTCACTATTTCCTGCTAGATGTCCTAGGCTGGCACCAATATGCGGTGCTGGGTATATTTTTTTAGCAATGGGAATTTTTGCGATGTATATAGTTCTTCCTGTAGATTTTAAATCTTGTGATATAATTTTCTTCTTAATTTTCGGTTTTAGAAGAATATTTGCATCAATTGATAGAGAGTTACCACCAAAAGTTGAGGATACGTAGAACTTGTTCGCACAATAATAACTTAGCCCAAAGTACTTAAACGATTGTGCACTTATATCATTGTAAAATATTCCTAACTTAAAATTGAATTTTCTAAAATTGTCCGCATCATCATCGAAGGCCGTTATTGTTATTGTGTGTTCCATCGTTAGCTCTTAGTATTTGGGAATAGCATGAGTTAAAACAGAAGAAACAAAGAATAGCGATTAGATTTTTCATTAATATGAATTTTTTTTTCTAAAAAAGAATGAGAAAATTAAAGTAACAAAATTATTGGGGTATCTATCATTTATGACGAAGACTTCACCATTTATTGGTATATAAAAAATCATCTTGTCGGAGTTTAATGATTTTTCTCAATAGTCAACGTCATTCATGTTAACCTATTGAGTCAGATTTTGTTTGGAAACAACAGGGAATTACTCATAATGTCTCACTCCGAAACTACCACCTTTCTCTGCTCTAAAATATGATCTCCGAGATAATCAGTATAACTCACGCGAACTACGTAAATGCAAGCGGCTCTATCCAAACTGAACTGAGCGTATGTTTGATTTTCAATTGATTTTGATTCAATGAGTTTGCCAAATAGATCATAAATGGAAATCTCTAAATCTTCGAAAATTTCAACATTGAATTTTACAGTGAGCGCATCGTTTCCAACTATCGGGTTTGGATAAACATCGATAACATTTCCCGTTGAAACTTGAAAGACAGGCTCGTTGAATTCAAGTAAGTGCAAGCCAGTATGACGGTCAGAAACCAAAAGCCTACCTGACGGGAAATCGGCATACACTCCCCAAGCGCCTTGCATTTTAAACAATGGCTCGTCAATTGGATATGTATCATAATAAGCAATCTCAGTAGGGATAGGAGTTCGTAAATCGAAGATTCTTAAGCCCTCGTTGTAATAAGCGACATAGGCCAATTCGTCAGTAATAGCAATGTTATGCGCTACGCTCCCATCTTCATAATTCGATCCGAACTTCTTATTTATTGTGACGTTATGATTGTCATCGACAGTGCAAAGTTTCAATCGCGTTCCGCCAGTCTCATCTCCAAAAACGTACTTCGTTCCATCCGGACTCAACCAACCCTGATGGTTGTATCCTTGATCCATGTAAAAGTTGGTGTTTTGAATAAAAACGGGTGTTGTTGGGCTAGAGAAGTCGTACACTCTAAAGCCGTCCATTCCACAATTCAAATAAGCAATGTTATCTCGAACATAAGCATCGTGAATCTCTGGAATATCATTTGGCCCTTGATAGACCAAAACGGGAAGTTGAGGGTCTGCTAAAGAATAAACTTGCATCGAGATTAAGGATTGCAGCGTTCCACCAATACTAGGTTGAACGGAGCACACATACATTAAGGCATTGTCCTCGTCAATAAACAAATTGTGAACTCGGGAAAAAGTGGAATCGTTTTCCATTACGATGTGCAATGAATCAGGAAGGTAGGACAAGTCAATAATTTGTAAACTGCTTGTTCCTTCATCACAAACGACATAAGCGTAATT
>JABSPC010000153.1 GCA_013215515.1 Crocinitomicaceae bacterium | reverse complement strand
TGTTCTTTATGGACTTGTCGATCGCTGAATTGCTCAGGATAAATTGTTCGCCTTTCTCGAATAAGTTCGTTGATCTCAGAAAGATTGAATCGCATTGAATTTAATTTGAGGCAAAATTAACAATTGAATCCAAGCACACCTTAATATTAGTGTGATTTAATGATTTCGATTGTACAGCTCCCCGCCATCTTTATTTTCATATTCCCATGCTTTCCTCAATTGGAAAAAACTTTCGTCAATGGTTTGGTAGTTTCCATTTGGCGTTGGACCCAGCGCAGGGCTTGCTATTACATATCCCGTTGCGTCTAGGAATGTGTAATGTGGGTACGTTGTAACTTGATATTTGTCCCAAATGGAGTTGGTAGGCGAGGTAGGATATATTTCCCATTCCATATCATCCAATTTCGTTTTTAATTCTTTAGAAATCTCATCTCCTAGTTTGTAAACAGAAATGAATTTGACGTATTTGGAGTATTTAGAGTTGAGCTCACGAATAAGTTCTATCTCCTTCATATTCTCACTACTGTTTGGGTCAAAAAAGTGAACATAGAGATGCTTTCCTTTAAGCCCCAGCAATGTTTTCGTTTCTAATCCCTCAGCTGATAGAACGAAGTCTGGTGCTATTACTCCCGGAACAAGATTGATTAACCGATGCCTGATGTTAGACGCAATCACAGTGTTTTCCTTATACATAGTGAATTCAACAATACTGTCAAGAATTTCAATTACATTCGTTTGAGGATAATCATTCGAATAGAACAATTCCGAGAGTGATTTAATCATCACTATCTCCCTGATCCTCGTATTGATCAGTGTGTATTCGCTTCCTAGTGCGTTCATCACCATGCTAGGGCTGCTATTTAATATTCCTTGGTAAAAGGCCTCGTTCGTTTTGTTGGATAATTGAGGTACAATCTTTTCATAATAGTTGGTGATGTACTCCATATACATATCGTTGTTGTACTCAACAGGATGGTATTTTATAAAAAAGTCGTGCTTTTCATAACGATTTCTCTCAGCAACGTTATTCACGTTCTCTAATCCTGCGATATTGAACTTAACGTAGGTCTTCAAGTAAGTAGAGTTTTCACTTGTATCACTTTCATATGCCTTTTGAACTCTTGTTTTAAAACCATCAAACGCTTCAACGTAGCCTGTTGTATCTTTTCTGTTTCGCAAATGAAATGTCCCTGACAGGAAATAATCCACCCAACGTTGATACCCTAGAAGTTTGTAGTTAATGTCAGTACTGTCTAGTCTGTTAAAACCAACCTCAACATCATTTCCGGAAGGTTTAATTGGTTCATAAATATTTCTTTCAGGGAAGAAAATACTGTAATCTCCTTTTGGTTGAATGTATATGAATCCTCGGTTGTTGTTTGATTTAACAATTACTTTTTGAATTTCATCACATTTGAATGTCATGCTAAAAGTACTATCGACATCAACCGTGGTGCTAGCAATCATGGTTTGCTTATAGCTTAAGTAATCTTCAATCTTATAGACACGAATTTTCTTGCCAATGTAAGCAGGCGCAAGGCCCGATACCGATACTGTCTGTGCACAGAGTCCGCTTATGGAAAATAGAAATGAAAGAATTATAATATTTCGCATATCGCTTAATTGTTGTTGCAAGTGAAGTACATTAATTGTACCATACTATCTAAACGAGGATATGTGGGTTAGTTACAAACGCATCAATTGGCCCTCCATTCTTGTCTATTTCACGAATTATTGACGAATTTATTGCAGAGTATTTTTGATCCGTTAAGAAGAAGACGGTCTCAATTCCTGAAATGTCTTTATTCATGTGAGCTATTGATTTTTCGTATTGAAAATCTTTAGAATCTCGCAACCCTCTTATTATTATATTAGCGCCAATTTCTTTGGCAAAATCGACAGTCAAGGATTCAAAAGCCTCAACTCTGATGTTTTCATCTTCCTTAAACAAGGAGTTAATGTGTTCAATTCTCTTTTCGAGATCATACATATAAGTTTTCTTGCTGTTAACACCAACGCCGATAATAACTTCATCAAAAAGAGATAAACTCTTTCTAACCACGACTTCATGACCTTTAGTAAATGGGTCGAAGGATCCCGGAAATAAACCAATTTTACGCATCGTTATCATTTATTTGAAAGAAACTAAAATGTACTCCTCCATACATACGTTCAAAATCGAAATGAGTTATGTTTTTTAAAGATGTTCTTTTGCCGTGCTCAATAATGAGTATTCCATCGTCGGTCAATAACTCCCTCTCGAATACCAAATCGGCTATTTCTTCATGCGCTTCATAAGTATAGGGAGGGTCGGCAAAAATTAGATCAAATTTTTCTTCTGTTCGTTTCAAGAATTTTACTAAGTCGGATTTAATTACGGTTAAGTCATCTGCACATTCGTATTTGTGAGACATCATTTTCATATGCTTATAGCAATTGAAGTTCTTATCAACCGCGATAACGGTTCCAGCTTCTCTTGACAAAAATTCAAATGATATATTTCCTGATCCAGCACAAAGGTCAAGGATTCGTAAATTTTCTAAACTATAATTATGTTCAATAATATTGAACAAGCCCTCTTTGGCAAAGTCAGTCGTTGGGCGGGAAGGGAAACTTTTCGGGATTCTAAAGTATCTCGTTTTGAATTTGCCTCTAATTATACGCACAGTATTTGGGATTTAGCAATATGATCATTGTCTTTTGATACTGTCATTTTCTTGAGGTCTCCAATTTTTCCAATTCCTTTCTCAATCGAATCAATAAGCGATGCGTCTGACCCTACAGAAGCAACCAATTCAATTGATCCCTTCTCATTCGTAAATTCCTTCTGTTGTAGAGCGAAATTCAAATGATAAATAATGTCTTCTGATGATTGATAACTAAAGGAGGAATAAAATTCTAGTGCATTGTGTTTCACTATTGTCAAGCGAAAGTAATTCTCGAAGCAAACAATTGTGGCTTTCAATTTAAAAGCATTTTCATTGAGGGCTTTTCTTACAATATGAGTTCCTGTGTGTTGTATAACTACTCTCGGAAATCGAATGACGAAGAACGATTTTATCCAATTTGGAACTTCATAAACGTTTATTACGCTTAATTCTGAAATCCGATTGTAATCAATTTCGCCTTTCTCTGAATCTTTTCCAAAGCACAATTGAAATATATCAATAGGTGTGGACTCATTAAAAATGGAGTTCGGAACGAGTGATGATTTATTGACGCACCACGCGACGGTAACTTCATCAAATTCATTTTGTAAAAATGAATTGGCTTCGAAAATTGCTTTAAGGGATTCTTTTGATTCAGAATCTGTTTTTCCAGAAATTGATTTATCCAATCTTGAGAGAACCGTTTCGTTTCTCATTGAAACAAAACGTACTGCGTTTGATGCTATCTCGATAGCGAGATGACTTCCACTCATGATCTATTACTTTTCCCAAGAACCAGTATGCTCAAATGTGCTAATGTTCCCCATAGTCATGACGATTTTCCTAGCTGCACCTTCTTCTTTTGTAAATGGAAGAGTTCCTTTGATATAGATTGAAGGTCCTGACATTTCATCGAAATAGATAGAATCCTTTACTTTCATATCCCATTTTTGTTTTCCATTAGTGAAAGGAATAAATGGCAATGAATCTGCGTTGAAAGCACCTAAATCAGCACTAATTCTTGATTCAATATATGAACGGGTTTCAAATTTTGACTTTAAAAGGCTCACTTGGATAGTATCTCTTTTGAAATTAGAGAAATATTGGGCATATCTCGGTCCTTCTTTCCATAGAGATAAAAGATAAGCTTCTCTCTCAGTCATATTCTTATCAACTGCTCGACCATCACCATATAAGTATTCCATTTCTTCCGTAGAAATACGAACACTAGGAATAATACCTTCTGAAATATAATTAGGAACTGTTCCCGTTTTAACGTAATCGATAAGTGATTCCCAGTTTTTTAGATAAACACCGTTCTTTTCTTTGTAAGATTTTTGAATGTATGAAATATCGCCTAAATTTTGTTTTGATTTTTCTCGGCACATTAAACTGTCTTCATTGTATTTGGCAGTAGTAGCAACACTTTCAGCCGACATGAAAAATGCAATAACGGCAATTAGTCCCATTACTCCTCCAATAATGTAT
>JABSPC010000152.1 GCA_013215515.1 Crocinitomicaceae bacterium | reverse complement strand
ACTTTCCCGATCTCCAAATCATGGACTTCGGAAGTGGCTTCAAAGTTGGATACAAAGAAGGTGAAATGGTAACGGATGTCGAAAAAACAGGAAGTAAAATAGTTGATTCCTTCAACGACTTTTGCAAGAGATATGGAAGAGAATTAGAATTGTGGTTTGAACCAGGAAAATACATTGTTAGTGATTGCGGCAAATTTCTTGTCGAAACAAATGTGGTTAAACAAACGACTTCTACCGTTTTTGCAGGTGTAAACAGTGGTCAAAATCATTTACTCCGACCAATGTTCTACAATGCATACCACCAAATAGATAATATTTCAAACGCAAGCGGCGACAAGAAACTCTACTCAGTCGTAGGGAATATTTGCGAGAGCGATACCTTTGGCTATGACCGCCTTTTAAATGAAGTTAGAGAAGGAGATATTCTTTCCATTTCGAATGCTGGAGCCTATGGCTTTAGTATGAGTAATCAATACAACTCAAGACTTCGGCCTGCTGAAATTCTTTGGTATAAAGGAAAGGCTCATCTAATTAGAAAGCGTGAAATCTTAGAAGACATATATCGAAACGAAGTTGAAATTGACGATTTAATCGATCAATAAAATGCTATTAAAAAAGTGTAGTTTAGTAAAAAACTAAATTATGGCACAAGTGATTGGTATCGGCGGGATTTTCATAAAGTTTAAAGACCCAACTAAAATGCGAGAGTGGTATTCAAACGTGTTAGGGATGACAACCAATGATTACGGTGTTCTATTTGAATTCAACGGTGATACTAGCCCTAAAAAGGGATATTTGCAGTTGGGAACATTTGAAGAGACAAGTGATTATTTCGGTGACGCATCTCAACAGTCAATGCTAAATTTACGCGTTGATAATATGGAGGAACTCAAGACTCAACTCATCGAAGAAAATGTTAAGCTTGTTGATGAAATTGAAAGTTATAGTTATGGGAAATTCTTACATATTCAAGACCCAGAGGGCAACAGAATTGAACTTTGGGAAGCTGTAGATAAAGAGTTTGAGGATTCTAAAGACTCAAAAATGGCAATGAAATAACTACTTGGAAATTCTATTGAAGAATCGATTTAAGTTGTCATTCTTAACAAGAGCTTCAGAACCAATAATCAAAATATTCTTACACTTAAAGTTATTCAGCCATATTTCCAAATTGGAAACGGCAACTTGAAGTGTACCATTCACATCAATTTTTTGAGTTGGGATATGCTTTTTATCAAATGAGGCATAAATCTCTACGTGATCCTTCTCAATGTCTTGATTTGCATTGATCAACAACAACCCTTCCGGAATTTCTTCTGATTTGTGATCATAGTCAACAAGGCTGATTCCAGCAGCGTTAGCCCAATCAGTGACATACTTGGAAAAAGTAGAATTTGTCTCTAGATATATTGAATTCACCTTCATTAGATACGTATTGTAATTATGTTTTCGCGGGTGCAAATATACTTGTTTTAGTAAGACCACATACTACAATCCAAATTATATGTCTACATAATTAATTTAGCTCATCAATTCTCTCCGTTGGTCTCGCAACAATAGCTTTAGAACCTGACACAACAATCGGTCTTTCAATAAGTTTCGGATATTTTAACATTGCATCTATCCATTCTGACTCATTTAATGATTTCCCTTTGAAATGTTCCTTATAATCAGGCTCACCTTTACGAATTAGCTCTTCTGCAGGCATCCCAAGTTTGACAAGAATACCCTCCAAATCAGTCTTAGTAGGGATTTCTTTTAAATATTCAATAACCTGATACCCTTTATTTTCTGTATCTAAATATGCTAGCGCCATTCTACTTTTTGAACAACGAGGATTGTGATAGACAGTATAATCTGACATAATTTCTTGTAATAATTTTAAAACTCAATGAATTGATATCAACTTAATTTCCATAAGTCATCAAGAAAGCTTTAAGAAACCCGTTGATATCACCATTCATAACGGCGTCTACGTTCCCGGTTTCATGCCCAGTCCTTACATCTTTAACCAATTTATACGGCTGCATGACATAATTCCTTATTTGTGAGCCCCACTCTATTTTCTTCTTACTGGCTTCAATTTCTTCACGCGCCTCCATTTTTGCTCGGTACTCCAATTCATACAACTGTGATTTCAGCAATTGCATCGCTTTTTCTTTATTCCCAAGTTGAGAACGGCCTTCTGAATTTTCAATTATGATCCCAGTCGGTGCGTGTCGAAGTCTAACCGCAGTCTCGACTTTATTTACGTTCTGTCCACCTGCTCCGCCCGATCTATATGTCTCCCAAGTAAGATCTGCCGGATTAACATGGATTTCGATAGAGTCGTCAACCAAAGGATAAACATAAACCGAAGCGAAAGACGTGTGTCGTTTAGCATTTGAATCGAACGGTGATATTCTGACCAAACGATGGACGCCATTTTCTCCCTTTAAATAACCGAATCCAAAGTCTCCTGTTATTTCAAGAGTCACCGTTTTTATTCCTGCAACGTCCCCACCTTGATAATTAAGTTCCTTGATTTTATATCCGTTTTTCTGCGCCCACATGGTATACATTCTCATCAACATTGAAGCCCAGTCACAACTTTCAGTACCGCCAGCTCCTGCTGTAATTTGAAGAACCGCACTCAAAATATCTTCATCACCAGAAAGCATGTTTTTCAATTCTAATTCCTCTACTTCGTTAAAAATTTTGGTGTACAATTCATCCACTTCTTCCTGACTACCCTCGCCTTCTTTAACAAATTCAAGAATCACTTCAACGTCTCCAAGTGTAGAATCTAGCCCATCATATGCATTGATCCAATATTTTAATCCCCGAATGGATTTCATT
>JABSPC010000151.1 GCA_013215515.1 Crocinitomicaceae bacterium | reverse complement strand
GGTTGCATTTCCATCTCTCAACGCTATTAAGACGTCTTGACCATCCGTTCCCATTCCATTTGGGCAATACGTCATGGTGCTTAATTTACCAACGGCGTTGTTCGTAATCGTTCCGACACTCGCAAAATCATCCGTGTTTGAATAGTTAAATGATCCGTGCGCATCTGTCCCCGCAGAATAGTACAATTTCCAATTTGAATAGGTCGTGTCGCCATTTTTAAATTGAAGCCCGAGCTGGTTGATATGATTTATAACTTCTTGCCCTTGTCGAAACCGTCTGAAATGAAATCCCGTACTTGAAGTGTCCATTTGAGAAAAAGGCGTCGTGTTCCCTTGAACGTCCCAAGGGTCAACTTCATCACCTGTTGCAGTAAGATTGTAGCGCGTATTCCAAATTTGCCCTCCTTTTAACCCTTCCTTGATCAGCATTCCAGCATCCGTGGACAACACATCCGATTCAATGTTTAAATCATTGCAAATAATAGAACCTCCATCAAGTGGAAAAACATCGCCATTTATTGGAAACCCACCTTCACCTAAATTCCAAATTCCGCCATCAACAGGCACCACTGGCAATGCATCTTCCGTCGCAAAGGGATGCGACATATATGCAAATCCACTGAAGGATTCCATTGCCGTTAACGTACTATTAATAGTGGAAGACGTTGAAACAAGGTCGCCATTTCCATCACCTAAAAACGGCATTGAGCTAATCATCGCAGGATTTGGATAAGCGAGCATATGAACCAAATTATCGTTGTTGTTATTCAGTGCAACCTCCAATCCAGGTATGTATAAAAGTGAATTATCTGCCAAATTTAAAGCTGCCGCCTCCGATTTGATTCGTGCCCAATTCGTCTGAATTGTCGAGCCATAATTATCGAAATCTGAAGTATGATCAGTAGTTGTGATCCAATCCATTCCCGTTAAAATTGCGGCCTCTTTTGTTGAGCACAAAGGCAGTCCTATTTCAGCTTCGCTTTGCGTATACATAGAGTGTAAGTGCGTATCACCTCGGTAGAAATTTGTAAGTGTTGGAACGTCTTCATCTGATCTAAAAACGCGCAGACCAATTTTGTCGTCTCCAAGGCTTAAATTCGAGTATTCAATTGTAACCAAAATGTCGATCACATTATTAAATCCGATCAAGTCACTTGGTGGAATTGTAAATGTGAAATACCAATACTTCTCAGTCACCTCGACAAATTCATCGAAAGAGTCAGTGTCAATATCAAAGTCAAACGTTTGATTAGAAACTGGCGTGAATGAAGTCAATTCAAATTCTTTGATGTCAAGGGCATTATCGGATTGCGACATGCACGAAAACAAGTTATTCAAATCAGCAATTAGCATTGTTTCATACGTCAATACGGGGCCGAAATTAGCATCCGTTGCGTTCTTTAATTGAATATTGATAAAGTCAACTTGTAAATCAATTCCAGGAATTAAATCCGCATCGTGCAAAAAGCAATGGACTGGAATCCCAACAATATTCCCAAGATCATCTGTCTTTTTCATTCGCCATGGCGCATCTGCGTAAAACTCTGAATAAAGTGTATTCACTTGCTTTGAAGCGATCGGATTGTCCCATCCACCCCAGTCAAAACGCTCTCCAAAAAGGCGCGTGATTTCAATCTGAACCTTGTCCGATTCATTATTTATTTCACCTGAACCAATCACAAATTGAAGGTGCTTAAATCGTTCAGAACTACTTACCGTATTAACGTCAATTTCTTGAATAGAAATGTCATTTACAAGCAGTTCAATTTTGATGTTTAGCAGTCCTTTTTCCAAAATATTTTCCAAATCAAAGTCAATTACGATTTGATCATTAACATTTTCAAACACTACATTTTCAATCGAAACAAATTCACCTCTATGGGCAAAAATGGAGAAGGAAAAAATTAAAAATGAGGCAATTAGGACAGATTTCATTCAGGTATTTTTCTGCAAAACTAGGTTAAGATTTCAAGTAAAAAAATTTTACACGAAAAAAAACCATACTACGTATGAGGAATAAATCCCAAATATTTTTTGAACCCCGCATTCAGTGAAGTGTACAAGGATCAAAATAAATTAAAATGAAATCGACACTAATTATTATCACAACGCTATTCATTAGCAATTTAACCCTCGCTGCGGATACGTTAAGTACGGATATAAATAAGGCAACTGTTTTTTTAAGTGGAGCTCAAGTTTTTCGAGAATCGAAGACCATTTCAATTAAAAAGGGAGTCAATGAAATAATCATCAAAGATGTTTCGCCTTTCCTAAACCAATCTCATGTTCAGGCCACTGCAAGTGGGAATTTCTTAATTCTAGATGTCCAATACCAAACGGAGTACGTTGCACCTTCTACAAATCCTCCAGTAATCATTCCCGCTAAAATTCAAAAGGAAATCAACTGGTTAAATGATACTTTGTTATTCATCAGTTTCGAGAAGGAACGGATTCAATTCAAACTCAATAATTTGAATGAGGAAAAAAGGATGGTCACTCAAAATCAATTAATTAAATCAGGTGGAATTAGTGACACATTGCCTGAGTTCAAAAACGTTGTAGAATTTTACCGTGTTAAATTGGATGAAATTAACGAGCTGATTCACAGCTGGAAAAAGAAACAGCATTATACAAATGTAAGAGAGGTGAAATTTAGAACTCGACTAAATGAACTGAACAAATACTCAGGCAACATTGGCCAACCTACTAGACCTGCCAAAACAAGACATCACATTTTAGTTACTACCTATTCAGAAGCTGCGACAAGCGGTAAGATTGAAGTAAATTATCTCGTTCCAAATGCGGGATGGATTCCAGCTTATGACTTAAGAGCTGACAATACAGTCGATCCGATGTCGATTACATACAAGGCGAATGTATATCAAAACTCAGGTGAAGATTGGAAAAATGTACACTTAACTCTTTCAACTTATAATCAAAATTGTTTCACGACCAAGCCTACAACTGGAATTTGGAGACTGGATTATACCGTATTCGTAAACAATGAAATTCAAATCTCTGCTGAAACGCAAATGTTTCAGAATCAAAATACCGTATCACAAGTTTTTGATTCACAGGCTAAATTAAAAGAAGCTCAATCCGGTTACAGAAAGGATGCTTTAGGCAACAACCAAAATATCAATTTCAATCAGCAATTTATCTCAATGCAAAGTATGGCGAACATCAGCCAGAATTTTTCAAATGTTGAATTCGATATAAGGTTGCCGTATTCAATCAAAGCCGATGGAAGTCAGAAATTGATGGTAGTTACAAGTAAGAAGGTAAATGCAGATTTTTCACATTATATGTTACCTAGGGCGAATAAGAATGCATTTTTACTTGCTCGAATTGGCGATTGGGAAAGCTTGAGCCTACTGCCAGGAAAAGCGAATATTTATTTCAATCAAACCATTGTCGGAAGTACTCAGATCGATCCGTCAATTTTAACAGATACGATGGAGGTTACTCTAGGCCGTGACCAAGGAATCGTATCTACTCGAAAAAAGATTGGTGAAACTCAGGAGAAGAAGAACCTAGGGAAGAATATTTTGAAGTCATATACTTTTGAAATTAGAGTGAAAAATAGTTCTAAAGGTGAAATCAACTTAACCTTAGAAGATCAAATTCCAATTACACCAAACGAAGACATAATTATTAAGCTTGTTGATGGTGGGGGCGCGAAATTCAACAAGGCTACGGGAAAAATAACTTGGGATTTAGTTATTAAAGCAGGCGATGACAAAATTTTACAATTCTCATACTCATTAGAGCATGATAAGGACAAGCCCGTTTCATAGGACTTTTTACAATAGTAAAAGCCCCTATTGACTCTGTCGGTTGGAGCTTTTTTATTTTTCAGGCAACCCTTTTCAATCGAAGTGGCGTTAGGAGTATAAGACCATAACTCTTCGACTTACATTTAGTATGTACAGGTTAATTGATATTTGTTTTAATTTATTTTTTCAGACAAATCGAGCAATTGACAATTCGGAAAAAATCATAGTAATTTCTACTATTGGTTTCGCCCTGTGTAGCATAATATTTTATGGGGGAATCAGAAGAAGTTTTACTTAAAACATTAATCCTAGAAGAAATTGAATTTTATGTCGGAAGATTGGTTAAAGAGGTGGTATAGAAGCCATTTCTAAGAATCGTCTGCCGCAGGGTTAAAAGACGATGTATGGGAGAAGATCAATTCCAAAATTGAGAATTGGTCGGAGTTCTGGTACAAGTCTAATTCAGAAAAGTTGGATTTGGAGCCAGAACCTGCTGTCTGGGAAAATATAAGCGCTGAATTATCAGCTGTTTCTCATGGTAATAGTTCTTCTCGTCTTCTTTGGATGAAAGCGGCTTCAGTTGCAGCTCTCTTCATTTTTATCCCCTTTTTATTAAGCGATATTGAAAATACAGAAACGGAAATTGTTCCTTCAACTCAGGTTCAACTGGCCTCAAGCACTCCTTCCTATTCTAATTCGACAAATCCAAATTCAGTAATTTCTGAGACACCTCAGTTGTTGGAGCCAATAGTCAACCCAGCTGGAACTTTTCATGATGTCAGAATGGAACCTCAATTTGCTTCTCCATCGATTCAACCTTTAGGCGAGAGATTAACTCCAGAATTAACCCAGGCTGCGCCTAAAACTTCACCTGCTCCTCTTGATGAAGATGTTCATTTAGTGACGCTTCCTCTCAATGAACCGACAAAGTACCAAAGAGATCTTAATTTCGATAACCCAACGGGGAAACCTGAAAGAGGATTGTGGTCCATTGGAGCGTCAGTTCATTTCAAGCATTCTAGTATGATGAATGCCGTAAGCAGACAGGGAATGAATAAGGGAAGTAATATTACGAACATCTATTCAATTAATTATGTCTACAACCTTTCAGTAATGCGTCAACTCAAAAAAGGAGTACAACTTGAAGTAAAACTGCTGTTCAACAATAAAGAATCTCAGTTCTATCAAGATTTCGTTGGGGCGAGCTATATTAAAAAATCACTGACCTTAAATTATCAGACGTTTCAACTTTCATACGCTCACCCGATCATTAAAATGGGGAGAAGTAAAATTGAAGCGAATGCTGGAATTTTCGGAAGTTACATGATTTCTATCGAAGAAGAATGGGCCGGCGAATCTAGGAATGTACTTACGGATGGATTCAAAAAAGGAAACGTGGGTCTTAATCTCGGGTTAGACGGTGTGTTCCCTATCGGTCGATCATTCGACATACATATAGGAGCCTATTACTCCAATGGAATCATGAATATTTTCACAGGAACGGAACACATTCCTTCTCACTTTCTGAAAACGTACACCTCCTCCTTTGGTACTGATTTTGGCCTTCGATACCACCTTTAGAAAAATAGATTCTGTAACTTAACTTAGGGTTCGGTTGTTATAGTTAGACACTACGATCAACTCTATGAAAGCACCTCTATTTACAATTCTGATTCTTTTGAGCTATACTTCTAACGCTCAGCAAGAACATTTGTCATCCATGTTTTGGAATAACTATTCTGAGATTAATCCCGCAACCAGTGGGCTGGAAAATAAGCACCAAGGAATGATCTCGCATCGCAACCAAAACCCAAGTCTTACGGGTAATGAACGGACTATTTTTGCCAATTACAACGCAAGAGTAGGAAGGCGCCATGGGGTTAGTGGCAATATAACAAGCGGTACAATAGGATTCAATAAATATCAAGAGATTCAGACCAATTATAGCTATCAGCTTCTATTAGGCGGTTCTCGTCGGCTCTCCTTTGGTGCTGGACCAAGCTTTACTACGAATACAATTTCAGACCCTTGGATTCCTTTTAATTCAAGATCAAACGTTTTGAATTTTAATACTGGTATAGCTTATCAAGGTCAATCCATTCTCGCAGGAGCTGGTGCAACACAATTGTTTGCAATTGAGTTAAGTAATGACTCAATAACGACCAGTCTCCGCCCCCATTATTACGCTCATTTTCGGAATATTTTTACACTCACTAGAAGCTTAGAGCTGTACCTTGAAGGGCTTTACCGAACTAGTAATGCTGTCCAGTCACTCGAATTTAACGCTCGACTACTCTTTTATAACAAACTCATGCTAGGCGTTGGTTACCGTAGCAGGGACACTTATATAGCCCACATTGGATGGGATATTGATGATCATTTTAGAATTGCATACGCTTATGAAAGAGGACTAAGTAAACTTTCTACCACATTAGGTGAAAGCCATGAATTTACATTAGGTTATGTTGTAAAATATAGAGTTAGGCGTAAGTATGGCCACTATATCGGAACACCTTCATTCTAAACCTTTGTCCGGTCGAATAGAAATGCGAAGCCAATACCGATCTTCTAAATACACATATGAAATTTATAAATTATAACATTCCCTAGCATTCGGTCATTATAATTATTTACTACGATTAATTCTATGAAAGCACTTCTACTTACAACTCTGATTCTTTCAAGCTTTGCTACTAATGCTCAGCAAGAACATTTGTCTTCCATGTATTGGAACAACTATTCTGAATTCAATCCGGCCACTAGTGGTTTGGTAAATAAGCACCAAGCGATGGTGTCGTACCGCAATCAATCGCCAAGTATTTCGGGGAATCCTCGGACATTTTTCGCCAATTACAACGCCAAAGTTGGAAGACATCACGGAGTTGGTGGCAATATAACAAGCGGTAAATTCGGGTACGGTACCTTTCAAGAAATTCAAGCCAATTATAACTATCAGCTGGTATTAGGTAATTCGCGCAGGATCTCATTTGGTGCTGGACCAAGCCTCTATAGGCATACATTTTCGTTCCCCGGGACATCTATTGAATCAAGGTCAAATACCTTGAATTTTAATACCGGTATTGCCTATCAAGGAAAATCTATTCTTGCGGGAGTGGGGGCAACACAGTTGTTTGCTATTGAACTGAGTAATGACCCTGCGACGAGTCTCATCCCCCATTATTACGCTCATTTTCGCAAGATATTTGAACTCACATGGAATCTGGACCTATATCTTGAAGGGCTATACCAAACGAGTGATAGTTTTCATGTGCTCGAATTTAACGCTCGTGTGGTCTATTACAATAAATTTATGTTAGGTGTGGGGTATCGGAGCAAGGACACTTACATAGCGCACATTGGATGGGATATTAACGATCAATTTAGAATTGCTTACGCTTATGACAGAACAGTAAATAAACTTTCTTCTTCGTTTAGCACAAGCCATGAATTTACACTGGGTTATGTTATGAAATATACAGTTCAACCCAGAGATTTTCGCAGGATGAGCTCAATTTCATTCTAGCCCTTTATCATATCGAATAGAGACATGAATCCATGCTGATCTTCCGATCCGAACAAGAAATGGCCATGTGATTAAAAACGCGACGATCATCAAGCCAAAGTAGATCCAAACATTGTTGTCATCTGCAAATAAAGCAAGGAAGAAAAAAGGCATTTCAATAGCCACAACAAAGGGGTAACTGATCCACATGGCGCCGATCCAAAAGCCCGGTTCTATTTCAAATTTCTGATTACAAACAGCGCAATTTTCTGGCATTTTAAGCATCTCTCGATAGACGAATAAACCTCTTCGAGTGAACAATTTTCCCTTTCGACATCTTGGACATTTTAATCCAAACATAGAGCGAAAAGATGAAATTGGACGTTTAATTCCCATAATATCAGGTAATGTACCGATTCCGTTTATTTATTTAGATTATATTTAAGAGGAAATATGACTAATGGCTACTGCAGAAATCAAAAATAGGATTGAAGAAGAAATCGCCAAAACATAGGATACTATTGCCGATTACAAGTAAATGGTAAAACCAATGGCACCGGATATTGCAATTGGTCGTGTTTCCCGAATGGATGCTATTAACAATCGAAGTGTGGTTGAAGCCGCACTGAGGAAAGCTGAAGAAAAATTAACCAACCTGAAAAAGGTTTACTCGAATATTGGAAGTAGCGATTTTGGAATTTGCATGAAGTGTAAAAACGAAATTCCAATTGGCCGCATTCTAATTCGACCAGAAAGTCTTTTTTGTATTAACTGTGCTCGATGAAAGTAGTCTCTACAAATATCGGAAATTCTCGAACTGTCGTTTGGAACAAGGAAGAAATCACAACTGGAATATTCAAAAACCCCGTAGATGAACCAATTTATTTGGGGCTTGAAGGGGTAACCGACGATTCTGTAATTGACAGACTGAATCATGGAGGTATCGACAAGGCCTGTTATATTTTCGCTTCTGATAATTACCCTGATTGGCAAGCGAGGCATCCGTACCTTGAATGGAGTTACGGAATGTTTGGAGAGAACATAACTATTAAGGGACTCGATGAAAAGGAAATGCGTATTGGTGATGTCTACCAACTTGGTGATGCCAAAGTGCAAGTTTCAGAGCCTAGACAGCCTTGCTTCAAACTCAATATTCGTTTCAATTCAAAAGAGGCCGTAAAGCAATTTGTGTCCTACCAAAAAAGTGGTTGTTATTTACGCATTCTTGAACCTGGAATGGTCGAAAATGGAGATGAAATGACATTGTTAAAATCCAATCCAAAGAGCTTAACTGTTTTTGAGACCTTCAAATTAATCTTCAGCAAAAACAAATCACAAGAATTGGTTCAACGCGCACTGGATGATGAATTCTTAGCTGAGGCTACAAAGGAAAAATTCAGATAATTATGATTAATCTTTTCCTTCGAGCCAAACATTGGCAACTGTTCCTATTAATGTTTGCCGTCCCAATGCTATTCAATATGGTTTTCATGGGGACATTGATCTCTAAAGTTGCTATAAATGATACCCCTGAGCAGGTCGCCGAAATGTTCAAGTCATTAAAATGGCTCCCGATTATTATAGTCTTGGGAACGTTTGGAATGTTTGGGTGGCTAATATCTGTTGGAATAGGACTCTATAAATATGTTCCTAAGAGCGTACCAATGCGAATAGGACTTTTCAAAGTTCTTATGGCCATAGCAGCGATGTATTTCCTGTTTTTTAGCTTTTGGATGAGTTCTTTTATTTCGAATGTGTCAGCCGCAGGGTTCGCAGGAAATGAACCAGACTTATCTATGCTTTCTTGGCTTATTTTAATTATCCCTTTACACTTCTTTAGCATTTTTGCCATGATTTATGTTTTTTGGTTTAACGCGAAATCATTTAGATCCATTGAGCTTGCTAGGGAGGCAAGTTCAAGTGAATATATTGGACAGTTTTTCCTGTTTTGGTTTTCAATTGTCGGTATTTGGGTCATGCAACCAACCATTAATAAGATTGTAGACGGAACAATTGAGCCGCCAGCTGACAGCCCAATCTCTAAACGCGAAGGCATAAGTCCCGATAGAGATATACTCGATTAAATTCTACCCGATTGATCTGAAGATGAATCCTTAATATTTGTCGGCGCTTTCAATCGACCAAACTTGTGAGAGAGACCCAACTTGAATGTTGTAAATTTATTCTGACTAGTTGCATAAGTCTCGTAATTACTGAACGTTCTATAAAACTGCTGCTTGTTTGGCAGAATATTCGCCACTTCCGCAAAACATCGGAACTTGCTTTCTTCAAATTTCTTCGTCAAGCGAATTCCCCAACGATAATTGAGTCCAGTTGTCATTGCGTCTCCTCCCCATTTGGATATAGAAAGACGGTTCATTATACTGAATTTAGCGGGAAGATTAAAAGTCAAATAAGAATAAACACCAAAGGTTGTATTGTAAAATGTTTCCCTATTAAACTCTTCAGTGAATTCGTATTTACTTCGAGAAACCCAAATGCTATTCCAACCGTTCATCCATTTCAAGTCAATCGGAAGGCTCAAATTCAAATGCCATGACTCTTCAAAATCGGCATTGAAAGGCGTCTCTTCAGAAAGGAAACTTCCATCACGAATAAAATTCAAGTAACTCACTGGTTCATCAATTCTATTATACGTCACTGAAATATTATAAGCATAGAACAAATCCACTTCCAACCCAATTGAATGCTCATAAGAAGGCCTTAAATTTGGATTTCCGTATTCGATATTCAGGCTGTCCTGAATTTTCACGAACGGATCATAATTCGAAAATTGTGGTCTATCAATTCCTTTGTCGTAATAAAGCGTGATCCCGAGCTTGTCGTTTGGCTCCCAAAGCATTCCGATATTTGGGAAGAAAGCCAAGTAATTCGAATCCATAAATTTCTGATTTAACGATTTGCTAAATCCGTATAATTTTGTGTATTCAGTTCTCATCCCAACTCTAAATCCAATCTTCTTCCATTGCTTAGACACCTCAGCAAACCCTCCAATAATATCTTCTCGATAATCGTATGAATTTGAATATTGATTGTCCAAAATCCACTCATTACCCACCAAATTGGATTGATCAAAGCGCTTTCCATTAATTAGTATTCCATAATCCCCTCCTCCAGCTACAATCCATCCTGTCGTGTCAAAATAATGTTCGTAATTCACACGCAACTCTGCAATGTTGGGTTGATTTTTAGAAATCGCTTGAACGTCATATCGATCAATCGCGGAACTTATTGGATTTTCAATTTCACTTAAATTAATTTCATCTTGATTGTCTTTCTTTCTCAAATAATTCAAGTTGATCTCAAAAGCACTTCCCATCGTATCCGTTTCCCATGTATAATTTAAGAACGCACTGTTGTTGAGCCATTTTGAACCATATTCGGACTCCTTCGATTTTATCAAGGTCAAAGTATCATCCGTATAATAGTTGGTTAATCCTGTATTTCTCGATTTATGCCTACTTCCATTACCGTTTAGTCCAAGTGTTAAGCGGTGCGAATCGTTAAACGCATAGGCCGATTTGAGCGAGTAATATTGCCAAATATTCGTTCGGTCCGTATAGAAATCAGTATCATATTCTCTATCTGTAGAATCCGTTGCCGTACTGAATCCATTTCCCAGAGAATTAGAAGATTGATAGTTCACACCGAAATAGCTATTAATCGAAAACTTCTTTTTCTTGAAACTAAATCCAATATTGGTCGCGCCTGTTGGTTTGATTTGCGTGCTTAAACCTCCGACGGCCCGAATGGAAGCTTGATACCCTTCCAACGAGAAATTCTTAGTGTAAACTTCAATCACGCCGCTTCCACTCCCCTGCGCTTTGTATTTCGCTGATGGATTCGTAATAATTTCGATGCGATCTACTTGATCCGCCGGAATGGCTTTCAACTCTTCATTTGAAATAATTGTCTGCCGATCTATTAATATTAGCGGAGATCCCTTTCCAATAATCTCAATGGACTCTTCATCTGGAGACGTCAATCTCGGTGATGCCTTCATCACATCAAACAAAGTGTTTAACTGGGCCAAACTCGTTCCGTTCACGTTCACTTTAATTCCATTCATCGTTCTTTCAAACATCGGCCTCTTATAAACGACTTCAACTTCATCCAACGCAAGGTTTTTTCGCATTTGAATGGTTCCCAATTGCATTACATTTCCATCGACAATAAAGATGAGTGACGTGTCCAAATATTCTGGAACAATCAACTTCAAATAAAAAGTATCGTTCAAAGCAGCTGTTATATCTGTTGTATAAAACGAACTGTCCATGTAATTCCCCTTCACAAGAGTAGAATCGGACAAAGAGAAGATAACTGCCTTGCCTAATCCTTCAGCAGCGACGTCTGGATTAACGGTCACCTCAACCCTTACAGTTTGATTATGAGCGCATAAGGATATTAGTAGAAAAATGGTGGAGAAGAAAACTTTCATTGTGTCGTTAAATTGAATGGTAAGTATAACATGTCTCCGCAAAAAAGTAACGCCAAATCTTCATGTTTTACACTTTTTTACAATCGTTTACGAATTCGTACTTATACCTGAATGATAAAAATTGAAAAAAGTAAGCTCCTAAATCATTGCATAATGATTATGAACGGTAGTCCAATTTGTCATTTCTTGATTATCTTTAGACGCCTATAAAAAATATTATGAGAAAACAATTGACATTAGCCACGTTGCTATTATTGAGCCTGACATCGTTCAGTCAAAATTACATGACCCCAGAAATATTAATCGAATTAAACCGAGTTTCTGGAATAAGTGTAAATGCTGAAAACATCGTTTATTCTGTTTCCAAAGTGGATATCGCTTCCAATAAAAGAACTACGAAGTATTACACAATTGCTTTGGACGGATCGGGAAAGAAGGAAGTAAAAACTACAAAAGGCCTTGTAACTGATAAGAACATTTCACCTGATGGAAAACTTAAAATTTCTATTGAGGACATTAAAATCAGGGATGTAAATGGTACCGATTTCTACCCTGAATTGAAGGAATCAAAAATGATGATTTACAATGAATTGAATTACAGACATTGGGACAAATGGGAAGATGGAAAATACAACCACGTCATGATTTCTAATATTGACGGCACAAACAAAATGGACATCATGGCAAACGAACCATTTGATTGTCCTCAAAAACCATTTGGTGGTGACGAGGATTACATTTGGTCCGCTGATGGAAAAAGCTTGCTTTACGTTACTAAGAAATTGCACGGAACAGAATATGCGGTAAGTACCAATTCTGATATCTACAGCTACAATTTAGAAACAAGTCAAACGACGAATTTAACAGCAGACAATAAAGGTTATGACACGCAGCCTGCTTATTCTTCAAATGGCGTTCTAGGTTATTGCCAAATGGAAAGAGATGGTTACGAATCTGACAAAAACGATATCATTATCATTTTGGATGGCGAAAAAATCAACTTGACAGCCGATTGGGACGGAACGGTAAATGGTTTTACTTGGAGTAACAATGGTGAGAAAATTTACTTTACAGCAGCGGTAAAAGGAACGGTTCATTTGTTTGAAATAACAATACCTAATAAGCGCGCAAGATTTACAGCAAGTGCCCTTCAACCAAAGCAAATCACAACAGGTCAATTTGATGTGAGAGGAATTGTTGGTCACGTGAAGAACACAATGGTTGTGGCGAGAGGAGATATGAATCATGCTACTGAATTGTACTCTGTTGACTTAACTTCTGGTGCAATGATGCAATTGACACATGAAAATGATGCTCTTTACAAAGAACTTAAACTTGGGAAAATTGAACGTCGAATTACAAAAGCTACAGACGGAGTCAATTTGCATTCATGGGTCATTTATCCTCCAGATTTTGACCCCGCCAAAAAATACCCTACACTTCTTTATTGCCAAGGTGGACCTCAAGGTGCGCTAAGTCAATTTTACTCGTACAGATGGAATTTCCAATTAATGGCCGCGCATGGTTACATTATTATAGCTCCAAACAGACGTGGAATGCCAGGATACGGTGTTGAATGGAATGAGCAAATCTCAAAAAATTACGGTGGTCAAAACATGGACGATTACCTTTCCGCTATTGATGATATATCTAAAGAATCATACGTAGACAATGAGCGTTTGGGATGTATCGGAGCGAGTTATGGTGGTTATTCAGCATTTTACCTTTCTGCGATACACGAGGATCGATTTAAAACATTCGTATCTCACGATGGAATCTACAATTGGAAAAGTATGTACGGAACGACTGAAGAACTTTTCTTCTTGAATTGGGATCTTGGTGGTGCATACTGGGACAAAGGAAACAAAGATGCACATGCAAGTCATACAATCTTTAATCCATCAGAGCGTGTTCAAGATTGGTCTGCTCCAATTCTAATTATACAAGGTGGAATTGATTACCGTGTGCCGATTGGACAAGGATTGGAAGCTTTTCAAGCTGCACAATTACAAGGAATTAAAAGTCGATTGTTGTTCTTCCCAGAAGAAAATCACTGGGTTTTGGATTATCAAAACAGTTTGATTTGGCATACTGAATTTTATAAGTGGCTTAAAGAAACGCTATAGTTTTGACTGACAAACAGAACGTACTTCTTACTGGGGGCACTGGGGCAATTGGCTTACAACTTCTAAAGCAAATGAAGTCAGAAAACCGACTGGATCAAATGTCGGTTTTAGTAAGAGATTCAAAAACGAATAGAAAAAAGCTAAAGCAATTCGGCGATGAATTGACGGTGCACTATGGTGATATCACAAATATCGATTCCGTAAAAAAGGCAGTTAAAGGTCAGGATGTTGTTATTCATTTAGCCGCATTGATTCCAACCGTTGAAGATTCAAATGACGAGCTAGTGACCCGAGTTAACGTTGGCGGAACGGAAAACGTCGTTCGAAGTCTTGAGTCTGAATGCCCAAATGCGTTTCTACTGTTTAGTTCATCTGTAGCAATTTATGGAGATCGAATTAAAGGACCAGACATTAAAGTAACGGATCCTCCAAAAGGCCTAGATCACGACAATTACTCAAGAACAAAAGTCGATGCTGAGGCGATAATTACATCTAGTAAATTGAATTGGAGCATCTTTAGGTTGAGCGCAATAATGGGAATTGGAAACCATAAAGTTTCCGGGATAATGTTTGATGTCCCTCTTGAAACAAAGTTTGAAATTGCAACGGTGAAAGACACAGCCAATGGATTTATTTGTGCCCTTGACAAACGGGATGAATTGAACCATAAAATCTTCAATTTGGCAGGTGGTAAGCAATGTCAAATCACATATCAAGAATTTATGACGAAAGCTTTCAATTCTTTTGGAATGGGAAAAGTTAACTTTCATGAGTTCGCATTCGCACGACAGAATTTCCATTGCGGATATTATCAAGATAGCGATGACCTCGAGGATATTCTACACTTCAGGTCAGATACGATTGAAACTTATTTCAAGCGATTTAGAGCGTCTGTCCCAGGGATTCAGCGCATTGCTATTATTCCTTTCGCTGCCATTACTAAGATGTATTTGCAAACCTTATCAGCACCACTTAAAGCGTATAAAAAAGGAGACCTAGAAAAAATAAAATTCTTTTTTGGTAATATTGACGCATGAATCTTGAAAACTTCTTTTTACTGAACTACATATGGATAGGCGTTGCCGTGATAACGTTCCTATCTCTCGTGATCCTCAAAATTCGTGCTCCTTACGGGCGTCATGCAAATGAAAAGTGGGGTAAAATGATTTCCAACAAGTGGGGCTGGTTTTGGATGGAAATTCCAGCATTTATTCTGTTTCCGATTCTAACTTTTATCGGACCTCGCGAAAAAGATTGGTTAACGTGGCTAGTAGTCGGACTCTGGACATTGCACTACTTCAATAGAACGATCATTTTTCCATTTCGATTGAGAACCAAAGGCAAGAATATGCCATTAACGATCATATTCAGCGCTCTATTTTTCAATGGAATGAACGGTTTCTTAAATGGATATTATTTAGGTTATCTAGCTCCAGAAGACGCGACTGGAATCACACTGAATGTTGTTATCGGACTAGTAATCTTCTTCCTAGGTATGTACATCAATCAGGGAACGGATTCTCGACTAATTGCACTTCGGAAAAAACAGGAAGGATATCAAATCCCAAGAGGTTGGTTGTTCGAATACATATCGTGTCCAAATCACTTCGGTGAAATCATTGAATGGATGGGGTTTGCAATTGTAGCATGGAGCGTTCCAGCGGTTACATTTGCTGTTTGGACCTTCTGTAATTTGGTTCCTAGAGCGCTCAACCATCACGATTGGTACTATGAGAACTTCGAAGATTACCCGAAAAAAAGAAAAGCATTTCTTCCTAACATCTGGTAAGTTCGGTACAAAATTTGATAGCTTCTCATTATGAAAGTTGTACTATTACTCGCTGCGATACTAAGAATTTCTACGGCCTGGTCACAAATAGATTCTTTAGAAACACCAATATTTGATTTTCCTGATCTAGAAGCATCTTTCCCAAATGAACCACGCGATCTTCAAATTTGGATTATAGAAAACATCCATTATCCAGATAAGGCTCTTGAGAATGATGAAATTACAAATATTAAAATTGAAAGAAGTGTTTCTCCTCTTATAGATGCAGAAGTGATGCACATTATGAAATTAATGCCACAATGGATTCCTGCCGAAGCAGAAGGAAAGCTGGTTAGATCAAAGGTACGACTACCATTTTCGTTTTGTATTTAAGGCCATTTATGAAAAAAAGGGCATATCTTCCTAAAATCCGGTGATTAAAATTCAACTCAGGCTATTTAATTATCATCACCTTGGTTGAAGCTTTTTCGTGATTTTCAGTCACAACAGTTACGATGTAGAACCCTGACAAAACGGAACTCGAATCCCAAATAAAACTCCCTGTGACCTTTTCTTTTGAGAAGATGATCTCTCCCACTGTGTTTACAATTTGAACTTCGAAGCTTTCAATATTTGGTGTTTTTAACTCAATGGCAACTTCATTATTCACAGAATTTGGAAAGGCAATCAACGATATGCTTTCTTCAACCACTCCGTTCAATACCTCATCGATACTTACCTCTCCTGGGTTTACACAAACAATTTCTTCCAACACAAAATCAACCTGATCAATAGAATCTGGCGCTTGTGAGTTATCAATAACTTCGCGCATTAAAGCAGAACACTGCAGGCTTGAAATGGCATAATCAGTTTGCATCCTATAATTCCCAACAGAATCTGTTATTGCGAATTCCAATTGAGGATTACTACCATGAGCCATCACTATAGCACCTTCTAATCCATTTCCATTTGCACCTGAAACATTGCCTTGAATATCGTTTATCGGATTGACAAATGTTTTATAGTAGTAATCCTGAGGCGGTGTCATAGGTCCACAGGATTGTACTGGCGAAAACTCTGAAAAAATACTATTTATTAGAATCTCTTTCTTTACGATTTGAGCTCCATCCCAATAGCTAAGACCATAATGCTGCTGCGTCGGATTTAAAATACTCCCTATTAATTTATTAGGGTTACCCTTTTAGATCGCAGAGTATTTGATTGACTGATAGGTGATTGGTTTTTCTTTAATCATTCTATAAAGAAGTTTTTCTAGGATTGTTTCTCTGAAATTCAATCGGTTAAACCGAAAGAAATACTCTTC